>CAZNMG010000256.1:0-2626 GCA_964574075.1 uncultured Owenweeksia sp. | reverse complement strand
TATTGAGCAGTTTGACTACAACAGCAACACATTTTGTGCAGCAGGTGATGATGAGGGGCTTTTTATCATAGTAGATAAAGCCGAAAAGACCTGGTTCCCGACCAACGAGCCGGCCAGGGTTTTTAATCTTGAAGTAAATTTTAAGACCGATGAGCAACGCTTTGTTTTACAGCGTAGCAGTGGTGAGCTCAGCGTAAATAAAATTGAAGCCTGATCTCAACCTGATTTACCTGGCATACGCCATACCTCAGCAAATATTCTATCAACCGTCACTGGTGGAACAAACAGGCACTCGGGCAGGTTGTCTGTATATATAATTCAAAAAAATTTAATGAAAAATCTTTTTTCTTCAGCCTTCCTGGTTCTGATATCGGGAGCGCTATGTGCACAGGTAGTATCTTTTAATCCGAAAGGAGGTATAAATTTCTCGGGAATTAATGACCAGCCCGAAGGGATCTCGACCGACAACAAGATTGGCTTTAATGCGGGTTTTGATCTCCGTATAGGTGAAGGCACGTTTTTCTTTCAGCCCGGGGCCTTTTACTACCAGTACAACCAGGCTTTTACGGTGGTACAATTGGTCGGAACCACGGCTACCCTAAGTCGGGATATTAAGGTGCAGTCCATAAAAGTACCTGCTCAGCTGGGCATCAGGCTCATCAATACCGACATGGTGGATATCAGGGTCAATGCAGGGCCGGCATTCAACTTTCCGGTAAAAATTAGCATGGATGACGGGGATTTTGACATTGACCGCCAGGATTACAAGGATATTAGTATCGGAGCCAACGTAGGTGCCGGGGTGGATGTGGCCTTCTTCACCTTTGATGTAAACTACGAGTTTGGCCTATCCGATTATATGGAGTTTGAAGGTGACAACTTTACCACCGGAAGCACGAAGCAATATGTGCTCAGCTTTGCAGTGGGGATGAACTTCTAAAGATCGCTAAAAGTATTTTACAACCTCTTCAATGATAACGGGTAGCTCTCCGGGATGGTGATCAATATTTCCGTAGCGTTCTTTCCCCAGGCGGCATATTACCAGGTCCTTTTCAGGAATGACAATCACATATTGGCCGAGAATGCCTCTCATATAGAACACGGGGTGCAGAAAATCACGGTAAAGCCAGAAGGACCATCCATAGTATGATTCGCCAGCCGAAGAGGTGGCCGTGCTGATGAAGGCCGAGTCGATCACAGAGTTGCCTTCCCATTTTCCGTGCTCAATCAGCAGCTTGCCAAAGCGGGCAAAGTCGCGCGCATTGGAGTTGAAGCAGCAGTAGGTAAGTTCCTGACCCCCATCGTCATCGAGGTGCCACAGGGCTGTCTCTTCTGCCCCGAGGCTTTTCCAAAGGGTTTCGGAAGCAAAGCGGCTTACTGTTTGGCCTGTGGCCCGTGTGAGCACCAGGCCCAGCAGCTGAGGTGCACCGCTTTGGTACTCAAAAAATGCCCCGGGTTCCTTTACCACGGGCACTTTGTCGAACATTACCTCGGCAATGTCATCGCTGTAGTAAGCCCTTGCCGTTAGGCTGAAGGCAGCGGTGTAACTTTCATCCCACTGCAGGCCGGCTGTCATTGTGCTGAGGTGCTTTAATTTGAGGTCCTGGCGGTAGGGGCCCTTTAGCTCCGGCAGATATTGGATCACTTTATCTTCCCAGCTACCGATGTGCCCATCCTGTATAGCCTTTTGCACCAGCAGCGTGGTAATACTTTTGGCCATGCTGAAGCTGTTGCTGTGGCTGGTGTCACTGTAGCCCTCCCAATATTCCTCATAGGCTATCTCGCCATCCTTTATCACCAAAAAAGCCGCGGTTTCGGTTTGCTCCAGGGTCTCGCGGAGGGTATCACTGAGGTTGGTGCTGTTGTAGTTAGCCGACAAGGGCCATGGCTGTGGATTGGTTGCAGGCACTTCTCGAAGTTCAAAAAAGCGGGCATCATCAATGGTGGCGGAATTTTCGCCATGGAGATAGGTGACCCAAACGCCTTTGATAAGGTAATCTGTATTGGTAATGAAGAGAGTTAGAAGAGTGAGACCAGTGATGATCAGTAGAGCAAGTAGAACGCGGAGCAGGTTTTTCATGGTGCAGAATTGTTAGTTGAGGAATGACTTCCACTAGGCCTAATCTACGAATTTACCAAACCAATGGCGGTTACTCCTACTCCAAACACCTCTTCGAAATACCTCAGCGTTTTTTCCTTTACTTCCTCCATCGGTATCTTCCGGCCCAATTCGCTTTGCAGTGATGTCACCTGCTTGCCCTCTATTCCGCAGGGGATGATGTGGTTAAAATAACGAAGGTCGGTATTAATATTAAAACCCCAGCCGTGCATACTTACCCAGCGGCTTGTGCGCACACCCAGGGCTACTATTTTACGGGCGCGCGGGGTATAGGGTTCCAGCCATACACCGGTTTCATTTCCGGTGCGCTCCCCTTTAAGGCCATAATCGGCCAAAAGGCGGATAAAAATTTCCTCGAGGGAGCGCAGGTAGTGAACAATGTCGGGGGTGAAGGCCTCCAGGTTGAGGATGGGATACCCCACCAGCTGTCCTGGTCCGTGAAAGGTGATATCGCCTCCGCGGTTTATCCGATAAAATCCGGCACCTAATTTCTCCAGGTGCTCTCTG
>CAZNMG010000255.1:0-3759 GCA_964574075.1 uncultured Owenweeksia sp. | reverse complement strand
GGGCGGAAGACCGGGTAAGAAAGTGGCGCGAGGAAGAAGATATGCAACTCCCCGGTTTTGACCCCGAACGAATCGAGGAATTGAGGAATTCCATACCCTACCCCCCGGAAGGCTCTGTAAACCGGAAGGATAAACAGGAATAAGGGGAGGTTTTAACAACAGGTCAAAACGAGGGGATTCGGTAAACGGAAAACCTTTCCGGATCCCTCACTTTTTCTTTCTTCTGTTCTGGTTCTTGTCGCCCCGGGTTTTTGCCTTCTTATATTTTTTGGAGACCTCCCGCTGGTAGGAGCCTCCCAAATTTACTTTCTTGTTTTTATCCTTCTTTTCGTGGAAACCAGGGCCGCGCACATCTTTGCGGGTATTGCGGTGTGGGTTGGGCATTTCGGCTGCCTTTGGCCGTTCATCGGGGGTAAGGGTTCTGGAGATTTCGACCTCTGGGGGTAATTCTTCCTGCGGGATCTTATACTTCATAAGACTTTCAATAGCCTCTTTGGCCTCCACTTCCTTATCGGTATAAAGAAGCAGGGATTTTCCCTTTCGCTCAGCCCTGCCGGTACGGCCTATGCGGTGCATATAGTTTTCGGGAAAAGCGGGGGTATCAAAATTGATGACATGGCTGATACCCTTCAGGTCAAGGCCGCGCGCCATTACATCGGTGGTTACAAGGATCCGGTTTCGACCCTCGTCAAATTCTTCAATGCTTCGCAACCGGTAATTCTGGGTTTTATTGGAGTGGATCACGCATACCTGAGATCCCAGTTCTTCCTCCAATTTCTCAAACAGGCGGTCTGCGTATTTTTTACTTGATACAAAAACGAGCACCTTGTGATATTCCTCCTTGTTTTGCAGCAAATGTATAAGCAGATTTGCTTTTGTATAGAAGTTGGGGACGGCATAAGCCTGCTGCGAAATATTTTCAAGAGGCGTACCACTAACGGCTATGGATATTTTGGTGGGTGTGAAGAAGAAATCATCGATCAGGGCATCCACCTCTTCGGTCATAGTGGCCGAAAACATAATATTCTGCCTGCGCTCCGGCAGCAGGTCAAAAATGTTGGTCAGTTGAAACCTGAAGCCTAAATCGAGCATTACGTCCACCTCGTCAATCACCAGCTTGTGTACCGACTTTAGCTGAACCATACGGGTTACGGCCAGGTCATAGAGGCGCCCCGGAGTGCCAACCAAAATATCCATTCCCTCGGCCACTGCCTGGCTCTGGGTGTTGATATTCACTCCGCCATAAACCCCAAGCACACGGAGGTTCATATATTTTGTAAGATCCTCCACCTGCTCTGCCACCTGCACCACGAGTTCACGGGTGGGTACCAGAATGAGTATTCTCGGGTGAGGTTGCTTCGAAAACTTCAACTCCTTCAGGATGGGAAGTAAGTAGGCAAGAGTCTTACCGGTTCCGGTTTGGGCGATTCCCACCATATCCTTTCCCGATAGGATCACCGGATATGCCTGCTCCTGAATGGGCGTGGCTTGTTCAAATCCCATCTCTTCAATGGCGCTGTGTAGCTGCTTAGAAAGGTTGAACTCCTTGAAATCAGTCACTATCTAATAATTTGCGCAAAAGTACGGCATATAAAACGCGCATCGGAAGGTACGGTGCCCGCCTGCTGATCAATTACTTATTCGGAGTCTTGCCGATTAGGCAAGCCATAATTTTACCCGTAGCTTAGCCGCCTCAAGTTGGAACTTGTAGACCTGCGAGTTCCTTTAATCTCCCTCAAGTAAAGAAAAATGGATTATAATGATAACCAGGCGGCAGATGTGTTGCAAAAACTGCGGAATTACTGGAAACCTGTGGTGGCTATTATCTTCGGGTTGGTAGTGCTGTTGAGCAGCTTTTTTGTGGTGCAAACTGAAGAGGTAGGGGTAATAACCCGCTTCGGAAAGTACAGTCGCACCTTGGAGCCGGGTCTGCATATAAAATTTCCCTTTCTCGAAAAGGTGGATAAAGTGCCCGTGGAGCGTCAGCAAAAGCAAGAGTTCGGTTTTCGTACTACATCGGCAGATGTTCGATCGGAATATGCCAAATCCGGATACCGTGATGAATCGTTGATGCTCACCGGTGACCTCAACCTTGCTGACGTGGAGTGGGTGGTGCAGTACCGTGTTGAAGATCCCTATAAATTTCTGTTTAAGGTGCGCAACCCTGAAGTCACCTTGCGGGATGTATCGGAAGCAGCCATGCGCCAGATTGTGGGTGACCGTACGGTAAACGAGGTAATCACCATTGGCCGGACGGAAATTGCGCTAAAAGTACAGGAACTGGTCCAACAACTCTGCAAGGAGTATGAATTAGGCATTCGCATTGACCAGGTGGTGTTGCAGGATGTAAATCCCCCTGATCCTGTAAAAGGCGCGTTTAATGCTGTAAATGAAGCGCAGCAGGAGAAGGAAACCCTTATCAACCAGGCAAAATCAGCCTACAACAAGGTAATACCCAGGGCAAAGGGAGAAGCTGAAGAAACTATTCAGAAAGCCGAAGGATATGCCACCGCTCGTGTAAATAATGCCGAAGGGGAGGCGGCCCGCTTCAGTGCCTTGTATGATGAATACATTAAGGCACCCGAGGTTACCAGAAGACGGATTTACCTCGAAACCATGAGTGAGGTGATCCCTAAACTGGGCAATAAGATTATCACCGATCAGGATGGAAATAATGTGCTGCCGCTACTTCAGATGCAGCTCAACAATAATAGCCAAAACTAACAGATTATGAAAAAGACTTCACAAATTGCGCTTATTGTTGCCGCAGTTCTTCTTTTTATCGCACTTTTCCAGAGCATTTATATCGTAAAGGAATACGAGCAGGTGGTGGTTACCCAGTTTGGCCGGCCGGTAGGTGATGCTATTACAACTCCGGGAGTGCAGTTTAAGCTGCCATTCATTCAGAAGGCAAACTTCTTTGACAAGAGATTTTTGGAGTGGGATGGTGATCCTAACCAGGTACCCACGCAATCCAAGAAATACATTTTTGTAGACTCCTATGCCCGCTGGCAAATCACTGACCCTCTGCAGTTTTACAAGCGGATGAAAAACGAAAGGGGGGCCCAGTCAAGGCTGGATGACATTCTTGACGGGGAAACCCGCGATGTGGTGGCGAATCATAACCTTGAGGAGGCGGTGCGCACCAGCAACAGGGAGCCGGAGGTTGATGACAGGATCAGTGAGTTGATAGGGGATTCCCTTATAAAGATCAATGTGGGGCGGCAAAAAATTCAGTCCCTGATTCAAAAGTCAGCTAATGAGCGGACCCAGGATCTGGGCATACAGGTTCTCGACTTTCGCTTTAAGCGGATCAATTATATTGAGACCGTACGTGAGCAGGTATATGAGCGCATGAAAAGTGAGCGCTTCCGAATAGCCGACAAGTTCCGCTCGGAAGGGCAGGGGGAAGCCCTGCGGATAAATGGGGAAAAAGAACGTGACCTGAAAAAGATTCAATCTGAAGCGTACCAAAGAGCAGAGGAAATAAAAGGGGAAGCCGATGCCAAAGCTGCCGCCATTTATGCCGCTGCCTATGACAAAAGCACAAGGTCAAGAGAACTTTACACCTTTTTAAAATCAATGGAAACCTTTCAGGAAACATTCGATAAGGAAACAGCCATTATTCTTTCTACAGACTCGGAGTTATACCGCTATTTGAAGGAATCGAACTAAAAGGCCGGGCAGATTTCCCGCGCTTATATTAATGTTTTCAATGGCTTTTACCTGATGCAAAGCTGAGGCCCCAACGGAGGATTG
>CAZNMG010000254.1:0-4335 GCA_964574075.1 uncultured Owenweeksia sp. | reverse complement strand
ATCATTGTACCCAAAGGCGAGATCACAATAAAAGACGACCCGGTATTGGTGATCTACGATACCATTCAGAACAGGTTCTATGGCCATCTTCCCGAAGACTTTCCCGCTAAAGGCCGCGGTGATACCATGCTGGCCATAGTGGGCGATCTGGAGGGAGTAATAATTACGGAAGAAGAACAACAAAGGCAGACGACTCCTGAAAGAGCCCAGCCCGTAACGCCAAGAACAAGGCAACAGAGAGATACGCCAAAAGAGGAAACACAGCAGGTGGCGAGCACTCCTGTGGAGCCATCCAAGCTAATCGGTTCCAGGCCTGATGTGCCCTGCATGCTGTCCATTGAGATAAAGTGGGCCAATAAAAAAGACAATGTCGACCTGTTTGTTTGCAAGGATGGGACATGCGTTTATGGGCAAAAGCGTCACCGCGACTTCATCGGCTACTGGGATAGTGGCAAATCCCGGACCGGTTTATTCGGAAGTGACCTCAGGACCAACCAGGAAGCGGTTCGTCAGTTTGACGAGATCATACCAGGTACCTACGACATCTTGGCCCAGTTTAAGGCTTCTGCAGATGAAAAATCAAATATTCCGATACGCCTGCAGGTATATACCAAAAACAGCGACAATGTAGAGCGTGGGGACGATCATTACTTTAACCTGCCCCTTAAGCCTGATCCCAGACCTGATCCTGCCAATGCAACAAGGGTGGCAAGGGTAACAGTGGGTGCCAATGGCGAACTAGAATTTCAAACATTTAAGTAATCCTAATACATCAAAAAAATGGCTAACTATATACAAGAAACATTCAATTCAAAAAAGAGCCTTACCCGTATAGGGATAAGCTTGGGGGTGGCACTGGTGCTATGGGTAGTACTCATCCTGCTGGCCAACCTCTTTTCAAGGCAGCCAGCCGTTTACCGGGTACTTACACTCCTGGGTGGATCTTCACTAGGCTATATCCAGGTTATATGCTACGCTGTTGCCACATTTGCCCTGCTGCAAATGCACGACCTCAACCGTAACATCAAGGAGCAGTTTAAGGGCTTCGATCTGAAGCTCCTCCCCGAGGAAGACCAACTGGTACTCACCCCCGAGGAAGTGGCTGATATCAAGCTCAGCGTTATCGAGATCGAGAAGCGTGGCATTGTGTACCTCCTTACCCGGTTTATAAAAAATGCTTGTACGCAGTACCGCAACAACCAGTCTATACCCGAAACCATGCAGGTACTGGATGGACAGATACTGAACTCCAAGGAAGAGATGGACGGCAACCTTAACATGGTACGCTACCTAATAAGCAGCGTAATGTCTATAGGATTCATTGGTACCATCATCGGCCTGGCTTCAGCTATCGGCAACGCCCACCTGGCCAAAACCAGTGAGGGCCTTTCAATACTTACCTCATACCTGGCCGTGGCTTTCGATACTACCCTGCTGGCACTGTTACTGGGGCTTGTTCTCAACTACTTCTACCAGAAGTACCTGGAGAAAATGGACATCTTTTTTGCAAAAAGCAAAAGCTATGTAATGGATAACCTGGTGAGCCGTATTTACCGCCATGCCAAAGACTGAGAGTGAGCGGGATATGGGCGGGGTTTTTAAAATCCTGTTCAGAAGGAGGCTGTTCTACGGTATTTTTCTTATTAACTGAACCATATCGGTTCTCAGAGATTTGAGACTTTATGAAACTGATCCATAGCATGGTAAGCGAAACGGGATTGCGAAGGTCGAATAATGAAGATGCAGTACTGTTTATGACTCCCGGTCGTCCGTGGATAGAACGCTGCCTGGGCTCGTTGGCCATCGTGTCAGACGGGATTGGCGGATACGAGCGAGGGGAAAAAGCCTCGGCCATGGTGGTGGACCTTCTTAGCAAGTACTATTTTAAAGGTGCTGGCCAGCCAAAGGAAAAACTAAGGGATGCGGCCATTAAGACCAACAATAGTGTAGCCATTGAAGGAATTGCCTCCTCCCATAAAATGGGAGCTACCTGCACCGCATTGGCCATCCTCGAAGATCAGTTGTATTTCCTCCATATTGGGGATAGCCGTGCTTATATCCTTCAAAATAACCAACTCACTCAGGTAACCCGCGATCATACCGTAGCTACTGAAATGGCCAGTTCGGCCAGTATGCGGCACTCTGAGGAAACCATGCTCTTTAATCCGCATGCCCTTACCAAGGCCATGGGCGTGGAAACCTCCAATACCTGCCAGGCCGATATCTTTTCCATCAAAAACACCCTTACCCATGGTGACAGGATCTTACTCTGTTCCGATGGGGTGCACGGCCACATTAAGCAGGAGGAGCTGCAAAGCTTTCTTCAGCAAAGGAAAGACCTAAAGGAAATTACTGATCAGTTGGTGAAGATCATTCTTCAGAGAGGGGCCACAGATAACTTCTCATTTATATTAGTGGAATATGAGTAAATTGCGGCTAGCACCTTCTCAAAGGAGCAGCCTAACCTACTTAACCAATGAAAGCATCAGAAGGAAGCCCCATTACCCATTTACTCAGTGACTGGAAAAGTGGAGATGAGCAAGCCATGAGCCAGATCATGGCTATGGTTTACGACCAACTCAAGATATTGGCACACCGCTATACCATCAAAGAACGGGCAGACAATACCCTCAACACCACAGGTCTCGTGCATGAGGCCTATTTGAAAATCATCAAGCAAAACAACAGGGACTATCAAAACCGCTCTCACTTCTATGCCATAGTTTCCACTTGCATGCGCAGGGTTATACTGGAAGTAGCTCGCTCGCGAAATGCGCACAAGCGCGGCAATGGAGCCCATAAGGTGAAATTGGAAGACCACTTCCTTATTTCTGAATCCGATGCCGACCAGATCCTGAATGTGAATGATGCACTTGAAAAACTGGCAGATTTTGATCCCCGCCTGGCTGAAGTGGTCGAATACCGGTACTTCGGTGGGATGAAGCTGGAAGAAATAGCTGAAGCTATGGACTGTTCGCTCTCCACGGTAAAGCGTGACTGGCGCCTGGCTAAAAAATGGCTTCAGTCAGAAATGAAGGATAATTAACCTCTCACCCAAAAACTGAAACCGTGGACAAAGAAACCTGGAAAGCTGTAAAAGAACATTATGCCAAGGTTCTCGAATTGCCCGAAGAGCAGCAGGAGAATTATGTCGCTGAGTTGGAAGCTAAAGAGCCTGAGGTAGCCCAGTTGCTCAGGTCACTAATGGAGGATGAAACGGAGGATTTTGGAGAGATGGAGAGTCCCGCCATGAGCAAATTCCAGGAGCCTGAGGGGCAGCCGCCTATTGACCTGATAGGAAAGCATATTGACAAATACAAGCTCACTTTCCTCATAGGGGTGGGAGGAATGGGGCAGGTTTACCTAGCCGACCGTACCGACCTTGAGGCGCACCAGCAGGTCGCCCTTAAGATCATCACCACCGGCTACCTGGGTGGGATCTATAAAAAACGTTTTGAACGGGAGCGAAAGATCCTTTCACGCCTCAACCATCCCCACATCACCCGCATTTATGACGGAGGCATTTCAGAAGAAGGCACTCCTTATATCGTGATGGAATACGTGGAAGGAATGCCACTGCTGGAATACGTTAGGGACCAAAACCTTTCGCTCGCCAAGCGGCTCGAACTATTCCTCGACCTCTGCAGTGCGGTGAATTATGCCCACCAGAATTTTATTATGCACCGCGATCTGAAGCCCGGCAATATTTTGGTGACCAATCATGGAATTATAAAGGTGATCGACTTCGGTATTGCCAAAATTCTGGAAGACGAAGATGGGGAAGAAGACCTTACCGTTATGGGATATATACCTCTTACTCCGGCCTATGCCAGTCCTGAGCAGCTAAAGGGGCGGCCATTGACAATGGTTTCCGATATTTATTCTCTCGGTGTAATTCTTTACGAATTGGTGACCGGTAATAAACCCTTCCCCGGAAGTACCAAATCCAACGTGGCCCTCACGGAGCGGCTCAACCATATGGGACCCCCCACCAAGCCGAGTACCCGGATAAACCCGGAGGTGACTACCGACCTGAAAGCCTGGAAAAAGGAAGTGGAGGGCGATATCGACAACATCATCCTGAAAGCCTTGAAAGAAGAGCCGGAGGAGCGCTACAGTAATGCCGACCAGTTGGCGGATGACATAAGGCGTTACCAAAATAATTATCCCGTAATGGCCCGGCCGGATAGCCTCGGATATCGCTTTAAAAAATACGTGCGGAGAAACCGCTCACTGGTGGCACTGGGAGTTGCACTCATTGTTATTCTTATCAGTGGAATAGCTGCCACCACCTGGCAGGCCCGGGTAGCTTCTGCCGAGCGCGACCATGCCAGG
>CAZNMG010000253.1:0-8648 GCA_964574075.1 uncultured Owenweeksia sp. | reverse complement strand
GTTGTTTTTTTGATGATCTTTTTACCTGCGCACAGGAGAAGTTCACTGGATGTAAAATGGGGATGGGTACAGCCCGCGATGAAAGGAAATTGGTGGGCTGTAAATCTCATTCGCATACAACTGGCCCTGGTGTACTTTTATGCCGGCCTTGCTAAGTTGAACGCTGGCTGGTTGCTTGAGGCGCTTCCGCTTAAAATGTGGCTGCCGGCCAGGGCTAATCTCCCCCTTGTAGGTTTTATGTTTGATTATGAATGGGTGGCCTATGCCTTCAGCTGGGGCGGAGCCTTGTACGACCTTTCCATTCCTTTTCTCCTCTTTAACAAAAAAACACGGCCGTACGCTTTTGGAGCCGTGGTTGTTTTCCACCTTCTTACATGGTGGCTTTTCCCCATTGGGGTTTTTCCATGGGTGATGATTTTCTGTACCCTGATTTTCTTTTCTGATAAATTTCATGAAAGAATTCTTGCCGTTCTAAGCCCCCTCTTCTCCTCCTCACAAAAGGTAAATCCCATTATTGCTGCTCCCTCAGGTTTAAGAAAAAGAATATTCCAGGCGGGATTGGCCGTGTTCCTGGCTTGGCAGGTGCTTTGGCCCTGGCGTTTTCTTGCTTATCCCGGACAGTTGTTCTGGACAGAACAGGGATATCGTCTTAGCTGGCGGGTAATGCTCATGGAGAAAGCAGGTTACATTACCTACAGGGTAACTGATCCGTCCACAGGTCATACTGCGGAAGTTCATCCTGCCGAATACCTTACCCCCAACCAGGAAAAGCAACTGGCCACCCAACCTGATCTCATCCTGCAGTTTGCCGGACATATTGAGGAAATCTTTAAGCAAAAAGGTATAAAGGACCCGGTGGTAACCAGTGAGTCCTATGTAACTCTGAATGGGAGCCGAAGCCGTCTTTTTCTTGATCCCGATGTGGATCTGACAGAACTGGAGGAAGGGTTCTATTCAAAAAAATGGATACTGGCCTATGAAGATTAAAACGGCTCTTGTCATTTTTCTGCTACCCATTTTTACGATAGCTCAAACAGCTGTGGTTACCGGTAAGGTTGTTAATGGTAATGGTGAGGCTGTATCCATGGCCAATATTTTTATTACATCACTCGGTATTGGAGCCGGAAGTTCTGAAAATGGTCAGTTTCGCCTTGAATTGCCATATGGAAGTTATCGTGTGGAGGTGAGCAGCATAGGGTTTAAAAGTATCGCAGAAGATGTTGAAGTCTATCAGGAAGAGGTGTCACTCAATTTTGTACTGACCGAAAAGTCAGAGGAGCTGGAGACAGTGGAAATCAATGACAAGGACGGCCAAACCTCCGTTTACAACCGCCTGAAAAGCATTGAAGGTGTTGCCATTTATGCTGCCAAAAAAAATGAGGTGCTCGAGCTCAGTAATATTTCCGCCAACCTCGCGAGCAACAATGCACGGCAGGTTTTTGCCAGGGTACCCGGAGTGGTGGTTTGGGAAAATGACTGTGCAGGTTTGCAGCTGGGCATTGGAGCCCGTGGTCTTAGCCCTGACCGGACCTCAAACTTTAACACCCGCCAAAACGGGTATGATATGGCCGCTGATGCCCTCGGTTACCCTGAAAGTTATTACGCACCGCCTATGCAGGCCATTGACCGGATCGAAATCGTTCGCGGGGCCGCTTCCCTGCAATATGGTACCCAGTTTGGCGGAATGATCAATCTCAAACTTAAGAGAGGCGATCCTCACCGCAGGCTTACCGGAAGCACTGTAAACACCTACAACTCCCTGGGCTATTTCAATACCTTTAATGAGCTGGGTGGGCAAACCGGCAAGGTTAACTATTATGGATTTGTTAACTACCGTGGCGGCAACGGTAACCGCCCCCACACCCAATTCGACACCTACACCACTCACATCAGCCTTGGCTATCAGTTTACCCCGAAGTTGGAGGTTATTGGCGAGTACACCCGCATGAATTACCTGGCCCAACAGCCGGGAGGTCTTACTGATTTTGAATTTGAAAAGGACCCTTACCAATCATTGCGCTCCCGCAACTGGTTCACCGTAGATTGGAACCTGGCCGCCATCCGACTGAACTACCAGCTGAACCAAAGTACTGTCATCAACTCCAGAACATTTGCATTGGTAGGTTCCCGAAAAGCACTTGGATTTTTATCACCCCCTAACCGTCTCGATCTGGAGCCCTTCGTAAACCGCGATTTGCTGGTAGACCACTACCGAAATATTGGCCATGAAACGCGGCTTTTGCACCGCTACAAGATTGACGGAAGATACTCCGCCTTTCTCGGTGGTGTTCGGCTATATCGCGGATATACCGAAAAAACACAAGGCTTTGGAAGCAAAGCAACTGGGCCAGATTTTGAGTTTGAATCAGAAAGCCTTAAGCTTCTGTCGGACTATAGCTTTCCGAGTTACAACTTAGCAGCCTTTACCGAAAATATTTTTGCCGTTACCGATCGTCTCACCATCACACCAGGAGTTAGGTTTGAGCTGATCCAGACGCACGCCAAGGGTTTTTATGATAGTTCGGTGCGGATTCCCCATACCGGTGAAGTAGTGATTGACAGCACCACCAGCGAAGAACGCCAAAACCTGCGCACCATTCTGCTGGGTGGAGTTGGAGCGGCTTACCAGCTACCTATGGGGTTGGAACTTTATGCGAATATTTCCCAAAATTACCGCGCCATAACCTTCAACGATATGCGGGTGGTACGGCCTTCCACGGCAGTAGATCCCCACCTGCAGGATGAAAGAGGCTTTAACGTTGATATGGGGGTGCGGGGATCGCTTACCGAGGGTCTCACTCTCGATGCAGGTCTATTCTGGCTCAGCTACCAAAACAGGATAGGCTCAATCCTCACCCGCGTAACCGATGAATATTTTGGCGAACGCCTGGTGCGCCTCACCACAAATGTGGCCGATGCCGAGATTTATGGCCTGGAATCCTACTTCGAAGCCGAACTGCTGAAACTCTTCCGGCAGAAATCCGACTGGAAGGCAAGTGTGTTTCTAAACCTTGCACTTATTAAGGCTTATTACCACTCTTCCAGCGAAAGCGCCATCGAAGACAACCGGGTGGAGAATGTGCCTGTTGTGAATTTTAAAAGCGGTTTCCAGGGAGGGTATAAGGATTTTAATGCTTCACTTCAGTTCACTTATCTGTCCGACCAATTTAGCGAGGCTACCAATGCAGTTTCCTCCCCGGATGGAACCTACGGAATTATTCCCTCCTATTGGGTGATGGACCTTTCAATGGACTACAAGTTTAGGTGGTTGAAGGTGGAAACAGGCATTAACAATCTCACCGATAACGCTTATTTTACCCGAAGAGCTAATGGATACCCGGGGCCCGGAATTATCCCTTCGGCTCCCCGCCATTTTTACCTGGGGCTTGGGCTTACATTCTGAATGAGTCAGGGGTCGTAAACATTTATTCAGTAATACCCCTTCTCTTAAAAGTTCATGGTAATTTGCCGACCGGTATCCGCTAAAATTTTGGTTATGAAATTCACACTTCTTATTCTCCTTTTTCTTCTGTCTGCCACCGTACCATATGCCCAGATTCCTCCGTTTGAGAAGGGAGGCACCTACAAGACCAATATTTTTGATGATAGCGGCACAAGAATTATCGCCTATGACCGAACCAGTCAGCGAGTGTTTTCAACAAACGTAAGCGAAAACAAGCTCGACATCCTGGATTTCCACGATATTAAAAAACCCTACCTGGTGAAACAAGTAGATCTTAGCCCCTACATTGGAAAGGTTCATGCTGTTGCAGCCGCTCTGGGCATTGTTGCGGTAGTTGGAGAAGGAAGCTCTCCTCAAAGCATGGGGAAAATTTTGTTTTTTAATCAAAACGGTGCTTATCAATCTCAATATCCGGTAGGTCCCCTACCCCATATGGTTACTTTTTCGCCTTCATCAAATTTAGTACTGGTGGCCAATGAAGGTGTGCCTGATGACTCCTATACCATTGATCCATTAGGTTCAGTGACGATTTTCAATATCAGCAGCGGAATACAGAATATATCTCCCGCTTTCATTAACACAGTTACTTTTGAAGAACTGGATAGCACCGCCTATGATCCGCTCATAAATATTTATGGAAATGATTCAATGCAGCTTCCCTCGCAGGATATTGAGCCGGAGTACATTGCCGTTGACAGCTCTAGCACCAAAGCTTACGTAACCCTGCAGGAAAACAATGCTTTAGCCATTATTGATATTGCCAGCGCTACGCTTGATACGGTTATAGGGTTTGGTTACAAGGACTATAGCCAGGTGGGGCTGGATGCCTCTGATGTGGCCAACAATATCAATATCACCACCTACAACCGACTTTTTGGAATGTATCAGCCTGATGGGATCAGCACCTTCAAGTCAGGAGGGCAAACCTATCTGGCTACAGCCAATGAAGGTGCTTCGCGAACCTATACCGCCTATAATGAGGAAATAAGGATGAAGGATATTTTGCTCGACAACCCGAAGTTTTCGAATTCCGCTACATTGAAAAACGATACCGTTCTGGGCCGGCTTAAGCTTACAAAAACACTGGGTGATCCGGGTGATTTGCGGTACGAAAACCTATACACCTTTGGTGGGCGTTCCTTCAGTATATGGGATGACAATGGCCAACTCGTGTGGGACAGCGGTGATGATTTTGAGCAAACATTGGCGCAGCTATATGCAAGTGAGTTCAATTCGGATTATGATGATAATAATTCCTATAAAAGCCGCAGCGATGATCGCGGACCTGAGCCGCAAGCTATAGCCGTGGGCAACGTGCAGGGGAAAACCTATGCTTTTATTGGCCTTGAACGCATGGGTGGAATTATGATCTATGACGTCACCGATCCCACCAGCCCTCAGTTTGTGATGTATGAGTTGAACCGTGACTTTTCCAAAGCTGCAAATGATCCGGATGCAGGTGACCTGGGCCCTGAAGAAATCGTATTTGTTCCGGCAGCAACCAGCTTCAATGGAGTGGCCACAATTTTTGTGTCTAACCAGGTCAGTGGCACCATCACTATTTACCAAATGGGTTTGGGAGTAGGTCTTGAAGAAGGATATGCATTACCGGAAACCAGCATTTATCCGAACCCCTCCAAAGGAATTTTTAATGCTTCTGAAACCGCTACGTACAAGGTGTACAATAGTGCAGGGAAGCTTATCAAAACGGTGTTTAACTACAATCAAATCGATCTTACGGGTGAGGCTGACGGCTTTTATATAATCCGTAATGAAGAAGGTCAGGCCCTTCGGGTGATTAAGAAGTAGAATTTTAGTAGGATGGAGTAGGGAAAATTCGTACTTCGTCATTCAGCATCAGCCTTCCAAATTCATCATTCAAACATTAATATGAACATTGCCGATAAGATTCTGCAATTTTATTCGGAGCTACACCTAAATGACCGTGATCTCCCCAAAGGGGTCAAAAGCATGAATCCCTATGCCAATACACTGCCAGAGGTGGAAAAGGTGATCCGGGAGTTTTATTATAAATATTATAACGACAATAATCCCCGGGGGCTGATTTTAGGCATAAACCCCGGCAGGTTTGGGGCCGGCATTACAGGAATTCCCTTTACCGATTCCTATCGTCTGCAGGAATTCTGCGGAATTCCCTTTCCTGAAGATACCCGCGAAACCTCCTCGGTTTTTGTATATGATGTGATCAGGGACTATGGAGGTGCAGAACTCTTTTACAACGATTGGTTTATCGGGGCCATCAGCCCACTGGGCTATATCAGACAAAATACCAGAGACAATTGGGTAAACTGGAACTATTATGACCAACCGGATCTTGAAAAAGCTGTAAGACCGTTTATAGTTGAAAAGCTACGGGAGCAGAAAGCCATTTGTGGCAACCCAAAAAATTGCGTGATACTCGGAGCCGGTAAAAACTACACCTATCTTAAAAAGCTGAATGAGCAGATAGGACTTTTTGAGAAAATAACTCCTTTGGAACATCCGCGATACATCATGCAGTACCGGCTAAAAAGAAAAGAGGAATATATTCAGAAGTTTCTTGGGGCTTTGCGCTCCTGAACCACCCGATCCATTGATCCTGCTTTCTTCTTTTCCTCTTCCACCTTCAGAATGTGAGCCAGGGTATTTTGCTTTAGAATTTCCACTGTCGTATTGCGCACCTTCAGTATAGCCTCGCGGATGCCGCAGGTTTCCTCGTCCATGCATTCCTCGCACTTTTCGTAATACTGATAAGTGACACAGGGTAGGAGGCCGATAGCCCCATCAAAAATGCGGTAGATCTCCGCCAGGTTGATATCATCTGGCTCCTTGCGGAGATAATAACCCCCACCCCTGCCCATTTTACTTCCCAGAATTCCATTGTTTTTAAGGTCAAGGAGTATCGCCTCCAAAAACTTCTTTGGGATATTTTGTGCAGCGGAAATCTCAGAGATCTGAACCTTACGCTTTGCATCAGCTCTTTGCTGCCGGGCCATGTAAACGAGCGCGTTTATTGCGTATTTTGATCTTTTGGAAAGCATAGAGTGCTGCGAAAGTAAGCATTGCCGCCTTAGTAGAAGCCGCTTCCGCACCGACAACTTTTGTGCCAGTACAAGGTACCTTTTTCAACGGCTGAAATATGTGGCTTCAGCTGTTTTTAAAATAGCGATTTTTGCATTTCAATTCTCACACCCTGATACCAGACGAGTACATCCGTAAGATCATTCATGTTGACATGGACGCGTTCTACGCCTCGGTAGAGCAACGTGATAATCCTGCTCTTCGGGGGAAACCGGTGGCTGTGGGTGGCTCCAAAGAACGGGGTGTGGTGGCGGCCGCCAGCTATGAAGCCAGGCAGTTCGGAGTGAAATCTGCTATGTCATCGGCTGTGGCTTACCGCAAATGTCCTGATCTCATTTTTGTGCGTCCCGATTTTGAAAAATACCGGGCCGTATCGCGCCAGATCAGGGAAATATTTTTTGAATACACTGACCTGGTGGAACCGCTTTCGCTCGATGAGGCCTACCTCGATGTCACTGAAAATAAAAAGGGCCTCACCACCGCCACCCGCATTGCCAAAGAGATTCGGCAGCGCATTTTTGAGGAAACTCAACTTCACGCTTCCGCAGGTATCTCAATTAATAAATTTTTGGCCAAGGTGGCTTCCGATATCAACAAACCAAATGGCCAGAAAACCATTCTTCCCGAGCAGGTAATTTCCTTTCTGGAAGAACTGCCGATCCAGAAGTTTTATGGCATTGGAGAAAAAACAGCCGATAAAATGAAGAAGCTTGGTATTCACCATGGCAGAGACCTGAAAGCCTGGAGTCAGGCCTTGCTCATCCGTGAGTTTGGAAAAAGCGGGCTTCACTATTACAACATTGTCCGAGGGCTGCAAAAAAGCAGTGTAAAACCCGACAGGGTGCGGAAATCTCTCGGGGCTGAACGGACTTTCTCCAACGACCTTAGAACGGAAGATGAGATGAAGGAGGCCCTGGAGCAAATAATGGAAAAACTTGATGAGCGGATAAAATCAGCCAAAACCCGCGGCAAAACTGTAACCCTAAAGCTCAAATACTTTGATTTTGAACAGCACACCCGCAGTTTTACCCTTTCCTATTTTACCCGCTCCAAAGAGGAAATACTCAGCCAGAGCCTCAGATTACTCTACGAGCCCTTCCCTGAAAAGCCTGTTCGGCTCCTTGGCATTACGCTTTCCAACTTTGAATCTGAAGGTGTGCCCACTACTGTACAGCTGACTCTTGATTTCTGAAAAATGATCCGCGAGCAAGCCAAAAAATCAGGGGCCTGAAATTTGATAACTTCGAAACAAAATTTTTTCAATGAAAAAAATACTCCTTCCCTTATTGTTTTGCATTCCACTCCTATTCCCTTCCTGTGATGAGAACGGAAAACTAAACACCAGCTCTGAACTTTCCGAAGAAGAAATAACCGAAGGGTTAAAGGAAGCGCTGAGAATCGGAACCGATACGGCCACAGCAACCCTTTCCCGCGCAGACGGATATTACAGAGACAATGCTGTGAAAATACTTTTGCCGGCCGAAGTTCAAACGAGTATTACAGACTTTAAACTTCAGTCATTTACGGTACTTGGAATTACCATAACCGGAGAAATGCTTTATGAAGGCTACTCGAATCCGGTGCTTGGTATCAATATAGCAGGTTTGGAAGACAAGGAAGATGAGCTTGTTAAAGGAATAAACCGCGCTGCTGAGGAGGCTGCCTCCACTGCTGCTCCCATTTTTGTGGATGCCATAGTCGACATCACCATTGCTGATGCAAACAATATCCTCTTTGGCGGTGATAATCATGCTGCTACGGAGTATCTGAAAGCCAAAACCTCAGTTCGCTTGTATAATGAATATGAGCCGAAAATAGATTTGGCCCTGAAGGCGGTGAAGGTTGGGAACACCAGTGTAGCTACTGCTTACGAAAATTTTGTAGCGGATTATAATGCAATCCTGAATACTTCAACCGGCCTCGGCACGATCGGCACTCTGATGGATATTGAAGTAATCGGAGCCACTGATCTTTCAGCACATTCCACCCAAAAAGGGCTCGATGGGCTCTTTAAAAAAATTGCGGAAGAGGAAGAGGATATCCGGCTGGATCCCCTGGCGCGGGTAACTTCCATTCTCAACAAGGTTTTTGGCGCACTTGACTA
>CAZNMG010000252.1:0-2557 GCA_964574075.1 uncultured Owenweeksia sp. | reverse complement strand
CCCCAAAGACCCCAAAATGATTATTCCGGCAAACAGGAAAATGGAAATGTCCAATTGCAGGTGCCACCTGGTGACTTAATTTCAGACCTCCAAGACCAATATTTGATTATCAGTTACTTATGATGGGTTTGTCGTAAAATAAAAATCCTGTTATTTTTGGGATATGAGCCAGTTATTATTGCCCATTTTCCCCAAAGACACCAAGATGATCACTCCTGTTCTTGGAGTACGTGAGAAAGACGGTTTTGTTCATTATTTACTCAGCGGTTTGCCTATTTACTCGCATGCTGTAGACGATCTGACCAAATTCCGCTATGTCACTTCCAATCTGTTGGTCGAGGGTCTGTGCAAAAACAAAGATATCGCTGATTGTTTTCATGTTTCCGGTGACAGTGTACGCAGGTGGAAGAAAAAGCTGTCCGAAGAGGGAGAGAGTGCGTTTTTTTTGCCTGAAAACCGTCACGGCCGCAGCCATAAACTGTTGCCGTCCGTATTGGAGGGCATCCAGAAAAAACTCGATGAGGGCAGAAGTGTAAACGGCATTGCAGGTGAAGAAGGTGTTTCGGAGGGCAGCATCCGCTATGCGATAAACCTGGGACGTTTAAAAAAAAAACATAAATAATCAGGGGAATGCTACCGGTTTAAAAACGCCGGGCCTGCGGAGCCTGGAGGACATCAAAGCTTCGGAAGGGATCGGCATAGCCGCAAGCCGTGTTGAGGAAAGGGTACTGGCCGTTACGGGCATCCAGGAATTTGCCCCGAGCATATTCGAACCAAACGAAAGTGTGCTGTATGCGGGTGTCCTGCTGTCCCTTCCCGCCCTGATCAGCCAGGGGCTTGAACGGGTCTTCAAGGTACTCAATCCCCTGCCCGCGGGTTTTTACGGCCTTCACCACATGGTCCTGTTAACGTGCTTCATGGCCCTGTGCCGCATCAGGAATGCCGAGCAGCTGAAAAGCCATTCTCCCGGCGAGCTGGGCAAACTTCTGGGCCTGGACCGGGTGCCGGAAGCCGGATATTTCAGGACCAAGCTCAGGCAGATCCTTGCCCAGTCCAGGGGCGATGAGCTGCACAGGGCACTGTTCCGGCAGTGGGTGGGGGAAATGCCGGAACTGTTTTTTTACATCGACGGCCACGTACGGGTGTACCACGGCAGCAAGGCCAACCTTCCCAAGCGGTTTGTATCCCGGCAAAAACTCTGCCTGAGCGGCACCACGGAATTCTGGGTCAATGACCGGCAGGGCCTTCCGCTGATGGTCGTTACCGGGGAGCTGAACGAAAAACTGAAATCGGCCATAGAAGAAACCGTCCCTGAAATACTAAGGGAGGCAGCCGGGCCTGCAACCGCAAAAACCCCTGTATTCACCCTGGTATTTGACCGGGAGGCCTATGAGCCGGTGTGGTTCAAAAAGCTGTGGGACGACCATCAGGTCGCCGTCATCTCCTATCGTAAAAATGTACAGATAAAATGGGATGAAGAGGTATTTCAAACCACTGAAACAGAGATGTATAACAACAGAGTAACGATGCGTCTTTGCGAAATGGGAACGGCCATTTCCGGGTGCTGGTTCAGGGAAATACGCAAACTTTCCGACAACGGCCACCAGACCGCCATCATCACCACCCACCCTTCCCTGTCCGTAGAAACCATCGCATCGAGGATGTTTTCACGGTGGGCCCAGGAGAATTACTTCAAATACATGGGAGAGAACTTTGAGTTTGACCGCATGGTGGAATACGGGACACAGACCGTTGACCCAAAGCGTACCATCCCAAACCCCGAATACAGGCAGATCACTTATCAACTCAAGAAAAACAGGGAGAAAAAAGCCCGTCTGGATGCCAGAATATTCAAACGGATGGGGGACGGACAGCACACCACCATTGAACAGGCCATGAAAAACATTGCCGACAGTTCTGGACTTATAGAGCAGGCCAACGGCTACGAAGAGGTTATCGGGGATCTGCTACAGCAAAGGAAAGAAAAGCCGGCACGTATCAGCATTGCGGAAATGCCTGAGGAAAAACGATACAACAAGCTTTTGACGGAAGGTAAAAAGTTTAAAAACGCAATCCTGATGATTGCTTACCGGGCAGAATCCGCCCTGTTCAACATCATGGGGGAATATTACAAAAATAAGGAGAAGGACGGAAGGATGCTTTTAAAGGAAATATTTACAACCCACGCAGACCTGTGTCCCGATTATTGGGATAAAACACTTACCGTGACTTTGCATACTCTTTCAAATCCAAGAGCCAATCAGGCCGCAAAACAGTTATGTGACTTTCTAAACCAAACAGAAACCGAGTATCCATACACCGACCTTAAAATTATCTATAAAACTATGGCAGTTTAATTTACGATAGTCTTGGAGGTCTGATGGTATGCCCCTTTTTTACCCCATTCACCCCACACTCCACCCGACTCATTATTACAAAAATATTTACCAGATGCACCTACGGAATCAATTGCCAGATATTGGGCCATGTGTGAGTGGTTGGACATAACGGTCGGGCAGCTATTGGACCGCATTGAAGAAAAGGGATTGACCGAAAA
>CAZNMG010000251.1:0-4269 GCA_964574075.1 uncultured Owenweeksia sp. | reverse complement strand
ACTCACCTGCTCCGCCTTATATTTATAGGCAATGGCCCACCGTGGTGATTTGGCCGTGGTACCGAGTTTCTGCTGCTGGCGGTAATCGTTCACCTTCACCACTATGCCATCGATCTCAAATGGCAATTCATGGCGGTGCTTCTCCCAGTGGTTAATGAAATCAAAGATCTCATCGATATTCGTTGCCTTCGCGATATAGTTTTTTTCCGGATAGGGAATCTTAAAGCCCCACTCCCTTGCCTGAAGCATACTCTCGTAATGCGTTTCCGACTGCGGCTCATCCATCAGCACAAAGTACAGAAAGCTATCGAGCGGGCGGGCAGCCACAATACTGCTATCCTGCATTTTAAGCGTGCCACTCGCGGTATTTCGCGGATTGGCAAAAGGCTCCTCCCCGTTTTCGATGCGCTCCTGGTTGAGTTTTGAAAAGCCTTCCAGCAGCATAAATATTTCACCACGAATTTCAAACTCCTGCGGATACCCTTCTCCCCGTAGGCGCAACGGAATGCTTTTAATCGTTTTAATGTTGGTGGTGATGTCATCCCCACGGGTGCCATCACCACGGGTAATGGCCTTGTGCAGCTTGCCATCCCTGTAGATAATGCCAATAGCTGCACCGTCATATTTGAGTTCACATACAAACTCTACCTCTTCTGTAATAGATTTTGCAATACGGTTCAGAAAATCCTCAAGCTCCTCCTTGCTATAAGTATTGCTCAGCGAGAGCATGGGGTATTTGTGCTTTACGGTAGGAAACTCCTTGGTGATTTGCCCTCCCACCCGCTGTGTGGGCGAATCCGCACTATGGAATTTGGGAAACCCGGCCTCCAGTTGCTGAAGCTCCTTTAGTAATTGGTCAAATTCATAATCGGAAATTTCAGGAGCATCCTTCACATAATAGAGATAGTTGTGGTGCTCCAGCTTCCGGCTGAGTTCAGCTATCTTTTCCTTTGCCTGGTCTTTGGTCATAGTGCCGTTTGTTGCAAAAAGCAAAAATAGGAATTGACCTATAGCTCCACATCAGGAGTGTAAATGGATATGAACAGGGAAATATTAGTTTTGCTACAGCCGTTATGATTGCCCCGGAGCCTTTGAAAAAGAATAATTTAGCATCTATGAAAAACCTCGCTACTGTTCTCATCCTCTGCCTTACCGCCTTGATTTCTGTTTTCTGGCTTTCCCACACTTTCCAGCAGCGGCACCGCGGTGATGATCTCATACAGGTTACCGGCCTTGGGAAAAAAGACTTCACCTCCGACCTCATTGTCTGGAGCGGCTCGTTCACTCAAAAGAATTTCGATCTGCAAAGTGCGTACAAAGCCCTTCGGCAGGATCAGGAAAGCATTAGAAAATACCTGGTTGGCAAGGGTGTGGAAGAAGAGGAAATGCTTTTCAGCTCGGTGGAAATCCAAAAGGAATTTGACTATAGCTACGATCAGAATGGTAACAGCCACCAAACATTTACGGGGTATCGCCTCACGCAACGGGTAGAAATAGAATCAGGAGCAGTTGAAAAAATTGAAGATATTTCGCGACAGGTTACTGAGCTTATCAATAGCGGGGTGGAATTTTACAGCAACAGCCCACAGTATTTCTACACAGGCCTGTCGGAACTGAAAATCGAGATGATCTCGGCCGCTACAGAAGATGCCCGGCTGCGGGCCGAAAAAATTGCTGAGAATGCCGGTGCAGAGCTGGGCGACCTGCGTCAGGCCAATATGGGCATCTTTCAGATCATTGGTCAGCACTCCAATGAAGACTACTCCTGGGGCGGCACCTTCAATACCACTTCAAAAATGAAAACAGCCACCATCACCATGAAACTTCAGTTTGGTGTGGATTAATCCTTCCACCAAATAAGTCCACTTATCCGCCAGGGCCGGTTCAAAACTTTACACCTTAAACTTTAGCACCTTACAGCTACTGGCCTTACCTTTGCCTTATGATTTTCATCTTTGGATACCACCCCATTACGCGCACAGAAGGCCCGGTTGAAGAAAAAGAATGCCCCAACTGCCACAATACGCGCCACTGGCTCCTCGGCAAAATGACTTACTACATCAACCTTTTCTTTATTCCTCTTATTCCTACTAAGACTGATTATTACAAGCACTGCCCGGTATGCAAGTTCAAACAGGAAGTAACGCGCGAGGAATTTGAGCACGCCCGCAACCTTGCCCATCTCAATAATGAAGCTGTAAAAGATGATATGAGCGAGGAGGAATACGATAAACGCCTCAAAAAACTGCAGCCGTGAGAAGGCCGGAACCAGGTGAATATGATGATTATTACCAGGTTTATATAGATCGTACCCAGGGTACGGACTTGCTGCAAAACCTTACCCACAGTGCCAATGCCTTCTCCAACATTCTACAGAGTTGCCCTCCCGAAAAGTATAACTATGCCTATGCCGAAGGTAAATGGACCGTGTTACAGTTGCTGCGACATGTAATTGATGCCGACATGGTTTTTACCAACAGGGCGCTATGGCTGGTCCGAAATGAAGGTGGCGACCTTCCCGGTTTTGAGGAGGATCTTTGGGCAGCAAATTCGCTTAAGGGCAGGTTGGAATATAAAAGCCTCATGCAGCAGTTCTTTGACCTGCGAAGTTTCACTAAAAGCCTGTTTGAATCCTTCAGCCCAGCCATGCTGGAGACACAGGGCCGCATGAACGGGAGTACCACCAAGGTCATAAGTATTCCGTTTATAATTTCGGGCCACACCTTACATCATACACAGATATTAAAAGAGCGGTACCTATGAAAATCCCTATGTTGCTGATTGTGGCCTTAGCCACTGCATTGAACGTTATTGAGCCACAGGTACAACCAACCGGCCCTTTGGGCTGGAAAGAGGCTATAGACAGCAATATGGCATTTCAGGAGGATGCCTGGAACCGTGGTGACCTGGAGGCCTTTATGCAGCCTTACATTTTTTCGGATTCCCTCCTTTTTGTAGGCAGCCGTGGTATAAGTTACGGATGGCAAACTACCCTTGATAATTATCGAAAGGGTTTTCCCGATAAGGCAGCCATTGGAAGGCTTGAGTTTGACAATCAGGTCTACAAATCCCTTCAGGATGAGTACGCGCTGGTGATAGGACGATTCCACGTATATCGCGAAAAAGACACCCTTAGTGGAAGCTATTCCCTGATATGGCAGTTGATTGATGGTGAATGGAAGATCATTGCCGACCATTCCAGTTAGCCTATGAAGATAAGTGGCTTCACTTTCGTAAAAAATGCCAACAAACTTTTTATTCCCGCCCGGGAAGCCATTGCTTCAGTACTTCCTGTGGTGGATGAGTTTGTGGTGGCACTTGGTAAGGGCGATGCAGACGATACCACCGAAGCTGATATCCTTTCCCTTAATAGCGACAAGATCCGCATAATACCCACCCGCTGGGAAAGTGAGAAATATCCACGAAACACAATTTTTGCGCAGCAGACAGATGTGGCGAAGGAAGCCTGTACCGGAGACTGGCTTTTTTACATTCAATGTGATGAAGCCCTTCACGAAAAGTATCACTCTGAGCTAAGGGCAGCTTTTCAAACATACCTGAATGACAAGGAAGTTGAAGGGCTGGTCTTTAAATACCGGCACTTCTGGGGCGATTTTGAGCATTACAACCCCTCACACGTTTTTTACAAAAGAGAAATACGGGTGATCCGAAATCTGCCTCAGATCCACAGCTGGCGCGATGCCCAGAGTTTTCGCTACCACACAACCGATTTTGACTACAGCCATGATGCCTATCTCAAAAAAGAGGGGACCCGTAAGCTAAAAGTGGCCCAACTAAAGGCAGAAATTTATCACTATGGCTGGGTACGCCCTCCTGACTTGATGATACGTAAGCAAAAGGACGCCAGCCACACCTTTCGCGGACGTGTGGAAACAGAAAAGCTATACGCCAATGACCCGCAGGTCTTCGATTATGGACCCATGAAATCAATGCCGAGGTTTAAAGGATCCCATCCCGGGGTAATGCAAAACTGGCTCACGAAAATTTACTGGAAGGATCAGCTACGGGAAAAAGGACGGACGGGGAATACATCCACCGCTGCGAAGCATGAAAGGTGGAAATACCGCCTTCTGACCTGGGTTGAAACCCACCTTCTGGGCGGTCGTCAGATCGGGGAATTCAAGAACTTCACACGAATAAGATAGTTACTATGAACAAAGAATCAGCAACTATGCACTCCCTTAATGTGCCTGATGTAAGTATGCCCCGTATTGTGGTGATCGGCTGTGGCTTTGGTGGTCTCAATCT
>CAZNMG010000250.1:0-2920 GCA_964574075.1 uncultured Owenweeksia sp. | reverse complement strand
CTCAAAAGTAAAGGTTTCAGTGGCTTTGCTCCCGTAGGCACCGGTAGCCTTAAACTGAACCTTATGGGTACCGGCCGGCAGCGGTACCCGGCTGTAGTGTATGCTGTGAGGTAAAGTCTGCCAGTTACGAGTATCCGCTTTCTCTGTAACCGCATTAATTATAGATACTACGGCTCCCAGATCGTCATTTTCCTGGCGGGTGGCTAGTTCGCTGGCCTGCTTTACCGCAAGTCGTAATATGGAGGCTGCCATTTCGCGCCACATACGATCTTCAAGTACTGAGCGTCCAATTGCATTAATGTTTTCGGCTTCCTCCAACGGGTAGGTTTCCGCACTGTCAACTATGAGTTTGGCCTCTGTAAAAACCGGTTGGCGCGAGAGATACTTTGGAAAAGCCACCCGCACCACCTTGAGCGCTCCCAAACCTGATTTCTCCTCTTCACTGGAGGGGAGTGGAAAGCTAAAGTTCATACCGTGCTCTTCGTTTACAAAAGTGACCATACCGCCTGTTCCCTGTACCACAGTAAAATTGATGCTCCACTCCCCCTTTACGGGACCAAGTCCGTTGTGCCAAAAGAAGAGAACCTCACCTCCCTCCTTCTCCTTGTACTGGTAATCCACACCAAATTCCTTTTCATAAAACTCAATATCAGGACGAAAACCATTGAGATACGCGGTGCGTAACAGATCTTCTTTCAGTTGGTCCGGAACGGCCACGCCAAATTCAGGACCGTAAATTTTCTTGTAGGCATTGTAGGCATTCCGATAGGCGATAAAGGCATTGTTGACATCGCCATCCATCTCATAAGCAATTCCCATAAGAAGGTGGGCAAAGGCATCATCGCTATAGCGGTTCTTACGGTTTTCGTAGCGATCGTTCAGTACATTAAGCCGGTTGTTGAGCCTTCGCGCTTCCACCAGGGCTGCCTGGGGCTGATTCATTTGAAGAAAATTCAGGGCCTTATAGTAATGAATGAGCACCTTTTCGTGGTCTTCACCGGTGTACGGTTTTACCGAGGGGTTGGTAAGAACCCCCAGAGCTTCGTAACCAAGGCTTTTCTTGTAATCCTCAATAAAAAAATAAGCCTGCTCCAGGTATTCATTGCTCTTTTCGTAGTCACCCTGCATTTGAAGGATTACCCCTTTTTGCATGAAGTACAGAAGCCGGTTGCGCCCTTCGGCCGCCTTTTCATTTTTATCCAAAAGTTTATTGGCCTTCTCCAGGTCACCCTCCGCAAATGCGTCCTGAAACTTCAGGTTCTTTTGGTAATAGGTGGCACAGGAAGAAAGGCCCAATGCTATTAATACAATGAGCATCCGGGGAAAAACTAAACGGATTTCCTTGAGCCACATAGCCGCTAAATTTCCGGAAAGATTATTCTACTACCTTCTTGATCTTCTTATCACCGATCCAAACCTTTTCATTGGTTTCGATACTGGTAAGCTCCAGGTCGGTTTGGTAAAAAACCACCTTGGTGTCACCGTTGGAGTCGGTTATAGAGTTTAAGGTACCCTGCATAATGAAATCGGCACCCAACTCACGGCCAAAGCGCTTCACGGTTTCCATGGACGCATTGGTTTGCTGATCCGCTTTTTCGGCACGCAGGTTTTCGCGAAATTCTGCGCCCTGTACCAGGCGTACCCGGCCGCTGTTGATAAACGCACGCTCTATGTCCTTAATAAAGGTTTCCATCGCGATATGCTCGCTGCTTCGGTTCTTTACGATACCCACAATGATCACAGGCTTGTCACCTTCGCGCTCCACCCAGTTTTGTAACCAGGGGCGATTGAGAGCGTCTTCTACCATTTCATTAGCTACGAGGCGGCTATCTACATCGTTCCAGCGGCCGCTGAGATCAATTTGCTCGCGCTCATCCACGCGGGTTACAGTTTTGGTGTTGCCACAGCCGGAAAGTACCAGTCCAAGAACAGTGGCGCTTAGTAGTAATTTGAACTTCATTTTGTTGTTTGATTTAGTGATGGCGAAATTAATTTTTTGCCGTTAAAGCAAAGCAGGTGCCAAATTATTTCAAGTCTGTTTTTTGCAGATCAAATTTTACTGGCATCCATTTCATTCCCGATCTTCTCCCGCAGTTCATCAGATATCTTCCAGAGCGGTTGGCGCATATATTCCTCGCAGATCCCCTTTATCTTAAGCACAGCTTTAATACCACCTGGGTTTCCTTCAGCAAAAAGCATTTTGGTGATTTCAAAAAGCTGGTAGTGCAGGTTCCGGGCATTTTCATAATCATTACCCAAGGCCTTGCGTACCATTCCGCTGAATATCTTGGGGAAGCCCTGTCCGCTAACGGAAATCACGCCTTCACCACCGCAGGCTATCATGGGAAGGGTGAGATTATCCTCGCCACTGATCATCAGAAATCCATCAGGTCTTTCATTTATGATCTTCATTACCTGTTCCATATCACCACTGGCTTCCTTTATTCCAATGATATTGTCAAAATCCCGGGCCAGCCTAAGGGTTGTTGCTGCGGATATATTGGAGGCCGTTCTTCCCGGCACGTTGTAAAGGATAATGGGTACGGGGCTTACCTCGCTCAGCGTTTTATAATGCTGATAAATGCCTTCCTGAGTAGGTTTGTTGTAGTAGGGCGATACGGAAAGAATGGCATCAATTCCCTTAAATTCGGTTTCGCGGATGGTTTGCACCAGTGCTTTGGTGTTGTTGCCACCAATTCCATACACAATAGGTTTGCGGCCATTATTCACTTTTTGCACAAACGAAAGTACCTCCTCCTTTTCTTCGGGGTTGAGTGTTGCGTTTTCGGCAGTGGTACCCATTACCACCAGGTAATCCACACCCCCATCGAGGCAGTGATTGACCAGGCGCTCCAGCGCTGGGAAGTCTAAGTTTTCGTTACTGTCAAAAGGTGTTACGAGGGCTATACCTGTTCCGCGG
>CAZNMG010000249.1:0-5583 GCA_964574075.1 uncultured Owenweeksia sp. | reverse complement strand
TGCTGTTGGTAGGGCTTCCCATTAAAAAAGCAGTGGGTACTTCATTAGTGATCATAGCTATAAAAAGCCTCATCGGGTTTTTGGGCGATATTGGTTCAGGCCGTGAAATAGACTGGAGCCTTCTCCTCCTGTTTACGACATTTTCAGTGGTGGGGATGTTTCTGGGTATTTACGCTACGCGCTTTGCCAGGCCCGCCCACCTGCGGAAAGCATTTGGCTGGTTCGTGCTTCTTATGGCTGTGCTGATCATGGTAAAGGAAATCTATGCAGCATAAAGGGCAGTGATATACTTATAAATGATCCTGACACCCTGCCTTTATATACAATGAATCTTCCGAAATTTGCAAACGAAACAACGCAGAAAATGAGAGTAGAACAAATATATACAGGATGTCTTGCCCAGGGCACCTACTACATAGAAAGTAATGGCGAAGTGGCAATTATAGATCCCCTGCGCGAGGTGCAGCCATACCTCGATAAAGCAAAAAAAGACAATGCCCGTATCCGGTATATTTTTGAAACGCACTTTCATGCTGACTTTGTGAGCGGCCATCTTACGTTGGCCGAAAAAACGGGGGCGCCAATTATCTATGGTCCCAATGCCGATCCTGGTTTCGAAGCCATTATTGCGGAAGACAGGCAGGAATTTCCTATTGGCAAGGCTACTCTTATTGCCCTGCACACCCCCGGTCACACCATGGAAAGCACCACTTATTTGCTGAGAGACGAAAATGGAAAAGACCACGCTATTTTTACCGGTGACACCCTCTTTTTAGGGGATGTTGGCCGGCCCGACCTGGCTCAGAAAATGGGTGAACTCACCCAGGATGACCTTGCCGGTATACTCTACGATAGCCTCCGCACTAAAATTTTGCCCCTGGCGGATGATGTTACGGTGTATCCTGCACATGGGGCCGGTTCGGCTTGCGGCAAAAATATGATGAAGGAAACCGTGGATACGCTGGGAAATCAAAAGAAGATGAACTACGCCCTGCGGAGTGACATGACAAGGGAGGAGTTTGTAAAAGAGGTTACTGATGGTCTTCTTCCCCCTCCACAGTACTTTCCCCTCAACGTGCAAATGAACAAGGAGGGTTACGATTCCATCGATAAGATCCTGGAACAGGGCCTGCGTGAGCTTGCGCCCCATGAATTTGAAGTGGCCGCCAACGAAACCGGTGCTGTGATGCTGGATGTTCGCCACCAGGAGGAATTTGTAAAAGGGTTCATTCCCAACTCTGTTTTTATTGGGCTTGATGGCACCTTTGCTCCCTGGGTAGGCGCGCTGATAAGGGATGTGAAACAGCCCATCCTTCTTATTGCCCCCGCGGGGCGCGAGGAGGAAGCCGTAACACGTCTTGCACGGGTAGGCTTTGACAATGTCCTGGGTTTCCTCAAGGGCGGCATTGAAGCATGGAAAAGCTCAGGAAAGGAAATTGATAATCTCACATCAATCTCTGCTGAGGAATTCGCGAAACGGTTTAAGGATCAGAAGGCTCGGGTGGTTGATGTGCGCAAGGAAAATGAATTTGCATCCCGCCATGTAGAAGGTGCCCTGCTCCTGCCGCTCGATTTTATTAATGAGAATATGGCTGCCTTCCCGGCAGATGAACCTTATTTTATACATTGTGCAGGAGGTTATCGCTCCGTAATTGCCAGTTCCATTTTAAAAGCGCGCGGAATGCACAATATGATAGATGTGGCAGGAGGATTCAAGGCCATTGGCCAGACTTCAGTTCCTACCACTGATAAGGTGGATCAACCGCAAGCCGATTAGAACATTTAGGTGCCCGAATTGCTGGTACCTACAAACCAACCCAAAATGAAGATTTTCGCCATTGCTTTTATTCTTCTTACGATGTCCGTTCACGGCTCAGCGCAGTCTGAATTAGAGGAAGCCAAAACTGACCTGCAAAATTTGAAAAGAGGCATGCTGCTGGTGCGCCTCCAGACTTCTGAAAACAAAATAAAGGCACTCCAGAATCTTGGGAGGGTTGATGAAGCCGAAGAGGTGGCCCTTGCACAGTACCAGGAAAATAAGGAAAGCCTGCTCGCTTTTTCGCAGGCATTTACCTTTTGTCCGGTATATTTCTTCTATGCAGCAGATTCGGAGGCTATAATGGAAGGTAATCTTTCCGGTCATATTTTTACAAGCGATATGCAGCCGGTTACCGATACCGATTCCCTGCCTTCACAATTCTTCACAGGTGAATTTTCGGCAACCACCAACCTTGCCATTGCCGGTTTTATTATTATGGATGAGGACCTTGTCCCCCTTGAAGCACCCTTTCCATTTTATCAGCGCAAGCACGTCATCTTCGGACTTTTTACCTTATCCAAAGGCGAAATTGTGGAGCGCCTCAACAACAAGCTTTATGATACCTATGAGTTGTGGTTTGGATTTTAAAACAACTTTCCACAGTATGCTGCCACTATCACCTGCCAGGCGGGCATTCCCTACTTTTAACAAAATCTTACCACCACCTTTGCACTAAAACAGCCTTTTCACACTTAGTATATTGCAGCTTAATTAATGATGATGATGAATAACCCTGTTAAAGGATTCTCCAAACTTTCCAAGGAAGGCAAGATCGAATGGATCGTGGATCAGTATTTTGACGATAAGGAAAAGGCCATCGAACTTCTCAAAGGCTACTGGCACGATGATGAAAAGGTGCAGAAGCTTCACGATGAGTTTATTGAAAACACCATCACCAACTTCTACACCCCTTATGGCGTAGCTCCAAACTTCCTGATTGACGGGAAGATATTTGCCATCCCAATGGCAATTGAAGAAAGTTCTGTGGTAGCTGCCGCTTCAAAAAGCGCCCGATTCTGGCTCGACAGAGGCGGGTTTAAAACCACCATCATCAATACCACCAAGATCGGCCACGTCCATTTTATTTATGGGGGGGACAGCACCAAACTTCGCTCCTTTTTTGAAGACGTCAAAGAGCAGTTTTATGAGGATACTTCTGATCTTACAGCCAATATGCGGGCACGCGGTGGAGGCATCCTTTCCATCGACCTGAAGGATAAAACCCATAAGCTGGAGAACTACTACCAGATTGAAGCGCGCTTCGAAACCGTGGATTCAATGGGCGCCAATTTCATAAACAGCTGCCTGGAGCAATTTTCCAAAACCTTTACAGATGCAATAGAAAAGGATGATCGCTTTACAGCTCAGGAAAAGAAGGTGCAGATAGTGATGCGTATCCTTTCCAACTTTACCCCTGAGTGCCTTGTGCGGGCCGAAGTGAGTTGCCCTGTAAAGGATCTTAATGAAGATGAGGGAGTTGACCCGAAGGAATTTGCTGAAAAGTTTCAAAGGGCGGTAAAAATTGCGGAGATAGAACGTTACCGGGCTACCACTCACAATAAGGGCATAATGAATGGTGTGGATGCTGTGGTGATCGCTACGGGAAATGACTTCCGCGCCACTGAAGCCGCTTGTCACACCTATGCCTCGCGAACAGGGCAATACAAGAGCCTTACCCACTGCGAAGTGAAAGATGGAATTTTCCGCTTTTGGATAGAACTTCCACTGGCTGTGGGCACTGTAGGTGGCCTCACCACCTTGCATCCGCTGGTAAAATTCTCCCTCGACCTGCTGGGCCGTCCCTCCGCTTATGAATTGATGTCCATAATCGCCTGCTCAGGGCTGGCCCAGAATTTTGCCGCCTTGCGTGCCCTGGTTACCACAGGAATCCAGAAAGGACACATGAAAATGCACCTTCTCAACATCCTGAATCAACTGGAAGCCACCGAAGAGGAGAAGAAAATAATTGTGGAGCACTTCAAGTACAATGTGGTTTCGCACAGTGCTGCTGTCAATAAATTCTGTGAAGTGCGCGGGATCACCAGTCCCAGTGAGATCAACAATAAACTCTGACCGGTGAGCGGGCAGTTTTATGCCAATGGCAAACTATTGCTCAGCGGAGAATACCTTGTGCTTCGCGGAGCCGAAGCACTGGCTATTCCCACACGCAGAGGTCAGGAAATGCAGGTAGAAACCGGGGAAAACGATTTGGTGTGGAAAAGCTATGATCACCAGGGGCAAAAATGGTTTACAGCCCGCCTCAGCAGTGATCTCAAAATACTTGAAACCAGTGACAAAGGAAAAGCTGAATTCCTTTTATTGCTTCTGAATCAGGCGCAAAAGCTCAGCCATGAAATTATCCCTGCTGCCATTGTCTCCACCCGTCTCAGCTTTCCGGAAGATTGGGGCCTGGGCAGCAGCAGTACGCTAACACACCTTATTGCACAGTGGTTAAAAATCGACCCCTTTGAACTGTTTTTTGCCACGCAAAATGGTAGCGGCTACGATATTGCCTGTGCTGCAGAAAACCAACCGATCGTTTATCAACTTACTGATGGCCGCCCTCACTGGAAGTGTGTAACACTTCCCGAAGTTTTTAAAGAAAGCTATTTCGTACACCTGGGGAGGAAACAACAAAGCCGTCCCGAAGTGGAGCGATTTAAAAGAAGTGAAGTTGCTTCCGGGGACACAGAGGCCATTACACGGCTCACCCGCAAATTTTTAAGCTGCAAAAGCAAGGCGGAGCTACAGCAGATCATGCGCGAGCATGAAGAAATAATGGCTGTCGTACTTGGCACACAGCCGGTGTTTCAAAGGCTTTTTCCTGATTTTGATGGTGCTGTAAAATCGTTGGGTGCCTGGGGAGGGGATTTCATCTGGGCTGTAGGAAATGATGTGGAACCCTATTTCAAAAGTAAAGGGTATCCTGTGGTGGTAAAGTTTGCTGAAATGGCAAGGAAAAAAGTCTCTGGCTAAGTTTATTTCCATCTTTTTCTTGTAGCTACTTCCTTTTTAATAAATTTAAGGTTCTCTTACCGCCCTATCCTAATGAGAACCAAAAATCTACACTTCATTATTTTCCTTGCCCTGATAGGCTTTGGACATTTGAAGGCATCCCATTTGGTGGGCGGTGAAATAAACTACCGATGTCTGGGTAATAACAATTATGAGATCACCCTTACCATTTATCGCGATTGCCTCAACGGGCAGGCTCCCTACGACCCACTGGCTGCAGTAACCACTTTTGATGCCTTCAATACAATAGTAGTAAACCGCCAGGTTCCGCTGCACTCAGTTACCACTTTACCCATTACGGCTCCTAACAACTGCACCACACTGCCCACCAATGTTTGTACAGAAAAAGGAATTTATATTGACACTGTAAATTTACCTCCAATTGCCGGAGGTTATACCATATCCCATCAGCGGTGCTGCCGCAACCATACTATTTCCAACATTGGCAATACCCAGGGAATATGGGGATCAACCTACACCACCTCTATTCCTTCAATGGATAATTGTAACGCCAGCCCCCGTTTTAATGATGACCCACCGGTGGTGTTATGTTTAAACCAACATATCACCCTTGACCTTGGCGCCACTGACCCTGAGGGAGATAGCCTGTTTTATGAATTATGCGAGGTGCTACATGGCGGTTCAGCCGCAGTAGGAGGAGGCAATGCCGCTCCTAATCCCTCGGCCCCGCCACCTTTCACACTGGTACCTTTTCTCCCTGGTTTTTCTGTAACTGCCCCCATTACGAG
>CAZNMG010000248.1:0-4231 GCA_964574075.1 uncultured Owenweeksia sp. | reverse complement strand
GAATACCACCACACCGGCAAGGAAAGGGTAAAGAGCGATCAGCAGATGCTGAAAAACATCCTGCATAACCTTATTTCCAACGCTATAAAATACTCGGCCAATGACAGCCACATTAAAGTTTCCACAGATGTAAATGCCGATACCTGGACCATCACTGTGGCCGACAACGGACTTGGCATTCCGCAGGATGAGCAGAAGCACCTGTTTGACCGGTTTTTCAGGGCTCGCAATGTCACCAACATACAGGGTACCGGCCTGGGGCTGAGCATTACCGCAAAATACGTGGACCTGCTACAGGGCCGTATTGAATTTGAAAGTACGGAGGGCAGGGGCACCACCTTTACCATCGTCCTTCCAACGCAACCTACAATTGTTGAATAGCATGAAAAAGATCCTGATTATTGAAGACAATCCCGAAGTGAGGGAAAACACGGAAGAGATCCTCGACCTGGCGGGTTACAAGGTTCACACGGCCGAACATGGCAAGCGTGGGGTGGAGCTGGCGCGGCAGGTAAAGCCGGACCTGATCATCTGTGATATAATGATGCCGGAGCTGGATGGCTATGGCGTGTTGCGGATCCTTAGCAAAAGCCCCGAAACTGCGGGCATACCGTTTATATTTTTAACGGCTAAAGCCGAAAAGAGTGATATGCGCAAGGGCATGAACCTGGGCGCTGATGATTACATCCCCAAACCTTTTGATGAGGATGACCTGCTGGAGGCCATCGAAACGCGGCTTCGGAAAAGTGAATCCTACCGCCAGGAGTACGAGCCGGGAATTGAAGGCCTGAAAAGCTTTATTGAGGAAGCCAGGGGCCTGGAGGAGCTGGAAGAACTCCATATTGACCGCAAGGTGAAAAGTTACCGCAAAAAGGAGGTGCTCTACAGCGAGGGCGATTATGCCAACTACATGTACTACATCGAGAAGGGGAAGGTGAAGAGTGTAAAGATGGATGAGTACGGCAAGGAGCTGGTGATAGAAATATATGGTGCCGGGGAGTTTATCGGTTTTATGGCGCTGATGGAAGACGGGGAACACCAGGACACGATCATAGCCATGGAAGACACGGAGGTGTCGGTGATCCCCAAGATCGATTTCCAGGTGCTCATCGGTAAGAATCGCGATGTGGCCAACCGCTTTATAAAGATACTGGCGGGTAACGTAATGGAGAGGGAAAGAAGGCTTCTCCACCTCGCCTATACTCCCGTGCGCGAGCGTGTGGCGGAGGCACTGCTGAAGCTTCAGAAGCGCGAAGGTTCAGAGAATGGAGAAAGTGCCTGGATGAAAATTTCGCGTGAAGACCTGGCTAACATTGTGGGTACGGCAAAGGAGTCCCTCATCCGTATTCTCTCCGATTTCAAAAAAGCGGGCTATGTCGATTCGAGCGGCACCCGTATAAGGATAGCCGACAAAAAAGGGCTTGAGGATATTTCATCTTCCTTCTGACTGGCGAAAATTTGCCGCTGTCAAACTGATATAAATCATTTTTAGGGTTGACAAACCTCATGGCTGCGGGTAGGGCCTTTCTTCAATTTTGTGCCATGATCCAAAAGCTTAGCTGCTTTGAGATCAGCACAATATGGCCGTAAAGAAGATCATCATACCAACAGATTTCTCAGCCTGCGCCCGAAACGCGGTGAAGTATGCCGTGGGGCTTTTCGGAACCGGGGATGTGGAGTATACCCTGCTCAACTGCTATGGGCTGCCGCACACCGGTGCTGAACTGCTCATCTCACTTACGGATATCCTGAGGCTTGAGTCGGAGGAAGGCATTGAGCATGAGCACAAGCGGCTGCTGGAGCTCATTCCTGAGCTGGAACCTGTGATGAAGGTACGCTCAGTAAACGGTCAGCTCGAACATGTGCTGAACCGTATCCAGCGCGAGGAAAACCCGGACCTGGTGGTGATGGGAACCACCGGGGCGAGTGGCATTATGAAAGTGATTTGGGGCAGCACCACTACTTCGGTGCTGAAGCGGGTAAAAATGCCGGTGCTCTCCATCCCGGTTCATACGGAAGTAAAACCACCGGCTGAAATCGCTCTGGCACTGCAACAAAATCCCGGGAATACCTTCAGCCGTCCACCCCTGCTGGTGGAATTCACACAAAAATTTCACAGTCATATTTCCCTGATCACCATGGAAGAACATTCGGCCACCATACAGTCTACTTCATTAAAAATGGCGGCAGGTTCGGAGAACACCTCCTTTCCCGTGCATCGGCACGGTAAATACGATCTGGAACCGGTGCAGCAAATTCTGGATTACCTCGATCAGCACCCTGTGGATATGCTGGTGATGATAGGCGGGGAGTATGGTTTTATGCGAAGTCTCTTTCACGATAGTACCCTCCGCGAAATGGCCATCCTCAACAAGGTGCCCTTGCTTATGCTGCGGCCGGGGGGTGTTACTCGGTGATTTGTTAAATGGTTAATGAGTCAGCGTGTACCACAAATCACCAATCAACAAATGCACTAATTAATCATTCCACCAATTAACCAATCAACAAAAACTCACTCTATGAACATAAACCTTCTTCAAAAATATGACGTGCCCGTGCCGCGCTACACCAGTTATCCTACAGTACCCCTATGGGATGATGAAGCGCCCAGCGGTGAAAAATGGATGCAGCATGTGCAGGCTTCCTTCTCACGCAATAACGAGATAAGTCTCTATGTACACCTGCCTTACTGCGAGGCGCTGTGTACCTATTGCGGCTGCAATAAGCATATTACCAAAAATCACCTTGTAGAGTATCCCTACATAAAGGCGGTGCTAAAGGAATGGAAGATGTACACGGACCGGCTGCCGCAAAAGCCGGTGATCCGCGAACTTCACCTGGGAGGGGGTACCCCCACCTTTTTTAGCCCGAACCACCTGAAAATGCTGGTGGAAGGTTTACTCGAGGATTCGGAGCTTCCGCCAAAATATGACTTCAGTTTTGAGGCGCACCCTCACAGCACCTCTTTTGAACATCTGAAAACCCTGCGTGAACTTGGTTTTAACCGCATCAGCATTGGCGTACAGGATTTTGACGATGACATTATGCGCATCATCAACCGCTTTCAAACGGTGGAACAGATCCGGGAGGTTACCCTGCAGGCCAGGGCGCTTGGGTATGAGTCGATAAACTACGATCTTATTTACGGGCTTCCCACTCAAAAGCCGGCACATATTGCCCGCAACCTGGAACTCATAGAGGAGCTTCGGCCAGACCGTATTGCGTTTTACAGCTATGCCCATATTCCTGATGTAAAGAAGGCGCAGCGTGCTTACTCAGAGACAGACCTGCCCATGGGGATTGATAAGCTCAACCTTTACCGGCAGGGTAAAAAAGGCATGGAGGAATTGGGCTATAAGGACATTGGTATGGATCATTTTTCGCTTCCGGGAGATGCCCTTTACCGTTCGGCTGAGGCCGGAAAGCTACACCGCAATTTTATGGGCTACACTCCATACCACACCGGGTTGTGTATTGCGCTGGGCGCCAGCTCCATCAGCGATAACTGGACGGCCTATGCCCAAAACGAAAAAGCCACGAAGGATTACCTGCGAAGGATCAGGGAAGAGGATTGGCCTCCCATCATCAAAAACCACTTCCTTACTGATGAAGACCGGCAGGTACGCAGAAAGATCCTCGACCTTATCTGCCACTATCAAACAAGCTGGGCAGAAAGTGAAACCCATCCTGACCTTGATGCGGTCTTTGCAGATCTCCAAAAGGATGGTTTAGTGGAGATACTTCCGCGCCAGGTAAAAGTCACGGAAACGGGCAAGAGCTTCATCCGCAATATCTGCCGGGTACTCGATGCCCGTATGGACCGGCATCAAAAGGAGGTTACCTTTTCGAAGGCGGTTTAGAGGATTGAAACCTCCCCTTCTTCAGCGATGACAAAATATTCTTTCCAACGTAAATATGTCCGTGAGGTGACCGGCCTCATTCAATCTCCGTAAAAAAACAAGGCTAAACTTTCACAGGAGCGATCAGCGAATGAAGCGCAGCGAAATGGCTCTGATCGCGAATGAAAGTTTAGCCGTAGTTTTTGAGGAGAGGGAATGCAGCCTTGATCTTTTGCTTCGTTTTGCATCAAGGCAAAATGAAGGCAGAGAACTCGTGCTACTCAATAGGCAGGTTTTTGCGGAAGGAAACCTGCAGGGCCTATCAGACGGGTTAATCCTCTAAACCGCCTTCGAAAAGGTAACCTCCTTTTGATGCCGGTCCATACGGGCAT
>CAZNMG010000247.1:0-5902 GCA_964574075.1 uncultured Owenweeksia sp. | reverse complement strand
TTATGATCCCTTTGAAGATCAAAAAACCCTCGCCTACCTGGTGGGCATATACAGTGTTATTTTAGGCTCCATGATGTTTTACTATTCATTCAGACTGCGGAGCTGGAGCCAGAAAAAAATTGAAAAGGGTGATACCAGCGAGGAGGAAATTTTTGAATCGACCACCTAGTAGGTTTTTTTCGCAGTGGTTATTTTCTAAATGTCATCCGATTCAAAGATCACCTGTCGCGAAGCAGATTGCGCCACCTCATACATCGCAAGGGCAACTCTTGAAGCTTCCACACCCTTGTACCTGGCAGGAATGGCCCAGCCAAAAATCCGCACTGCCACCTGCCCTATTCTTTCGCCCAGGCGAAATTCATTGCGGCTTCCGAGCAACAGCGAAGGCCTGAATATCCGAAGTTGGGGAATAGACATCTTTTGAAGAGCTTGTTCCATTTGTCCTTTTACCTTGAGGTAAAATGTTTTACTATCGGCATTTGCCCCGAGGGAACTTACTACCAGAACCTGGCGCACCCCATTTTTCAGACCGGACCGGGCGGCACGGACCGGGATGCCATAATCGATATTTTTATAATCAGAAAGATCAGGAGTTTTGGATTGGGTGGTGCCAATACAACAGAAGACATCGTCAACCGCCAGGTTATCAAAGACGTTTTCTTCCAGCAGATCTATAACTATCTCCTTTATCTTTTTATTCTGCTGTTGCAAAGGTCTGCGGGTGTAAACCCATATCTCCGAATACGCTTCATCCTGCACCAGGAGCGGCAGGAGCTCTGAACCAATCAGGCCTGTGGCCCCTAGTATTGCGGCTTTTTTATTCATCAACTTTGTGGGCATTCAAATCTATAACCACCCACTTCCATCCGTCAGTAGCGCGGTATGTTTTGCGACTGGCCCAGAGGATAAGTGCTCCTCCTCCCATCAGCGAAGCTCCCCAAATCAGTTGTCCGTTTGTAAGCACCGGCCTGTCTCCGTTTACCACCCTGTTTACAAACGCAATGCCTGTAAAGAATACTCCACCTGTCAACAGTGCAGAACCCGTTATTTTTATAAGATCATTCTGTGAGCGTACTGCCGCCACATCAGCCAAAGCATAATCAACCCCGTTTACTTTAATCGTTTCCTGGTTTATCTCCTGCAAAAGACCCTTGTCCCATTTATCCGCTCCGGCCATTTTGAAATGAATGCGATCCTTTAGCGCAAATCGGTGTGCAGGAATGTTATTGTTTTTTTTGAGATAAAGATATTGCTGGGCTGGCAACATATAACTGCACCCCAGCAGTATAAAAACGATTAGCTTCATTGTTTCGGATTGTTATCCTCTCCTTTTTTTCCTGGTTTAAATGTATAACGGATGCCATGGGAACTGTTGGCGTAGTCTTCCCATATTTCCTTCTGTGTTTCGAGTGGAGCGGTGTCGGTAAAGTTAGTGTCTTCGGCAATAAATTGTTCCTCTCCCACCTCAGTCTCCATATCCCAGCTGTACTTTTTCCTTCGGGGGCCGAATTTTCGGAAATGGATAGCCAATGCAAAACCCGCAGCAGCTCCCGTGAGATGAGCTTCCCAACTTACACTTTCCTGCAAAGGAAAAATTCCCCATACCAGACTTCCGTACACAAACACCACCAGCAGTGATAGTGCCAGCAGGTTTGGCTGCCTTCGCAAAAGCCCGCTTAGGAAAATAAAACCGGCCAGTGCATAAATTAATCCCGATGCGCCTATGTGATAACTCTCTCGACCTATGAGCCAAACAGCAAAGCCTGAAGAGAGCCACGAAATGCTGATCACCACCAATGCTATGCGGGGATAAAAATAAAACAGGCCAGCTCCGAGCGCCAGCAGCGGTATCGTATTGTTACTGATATGTTCAAGACTACCGTGAAGAAGAGGGGATGCTACCACGCCAATCAACCCTTCCACGTGGCGTGGCAAAATCCCAAACTGTGCCAGCCCCAGCATCAGTCTTTGATCGAGCCAAAACACAAACCACATGATAAGTATAAAATAGAACGGCTTCAACAGGAAAGACAGACCGAGCTCAGGATCCAGATCAGGGGAAGGGTCGTAGTGTTTTCGGTATTGTTTCAATTTATTCACAGCGTTTAAATGTACTATTTTTGCCCCTGATCAAAAGTTATGACAGCACCTCTGGCAGAGCGTTTACGTCCCCGTAATTTTAGTGACTTTATAGGACAACAAGAACTATTGGGTGATAGAGGTTCTCTAAGAAAACTAATTGCCCAAAAAATAGTTCCCTCCCTGATCTTCTGGGGTCCGCCAGGAGTAGGTAAAACCACCCTTGCCGGTCTTATTGCCCGGGAAGCCGATCGCCCGTTTTTCACCCTCAGCGCCATCAATTCGGGCGTAAAGGATGTACGGGAAGTCATCCAAAAAGCTGAGGGACAGGGGCTTTTTGGCCAGGGTAAAACACCGATCCTCTTCATTGATGAGATCCACCGCTTTAGCAAATCACAACAGGACAGCTTACTTGGGGCCGTGGAGAAAGGTGTTGTTACCCTGATTGGTGCCACCACTGAAAATCCAAGCTTTGAAGTTATTCCCGCTCTCCTCTCCCGCTGCCAGTTGTACGTTCTCAAACCACTGGAAAAGGAACACCTGGATGAGTTGCTCAACCGGGCTCTTCGTGAGGATGAATGGCTCAAAAGCAATAATCTTAATATTAAGGAACGTGAGGCACTCTTTCGCTACAGCGGAGGCGATGCCCGTAAACTACTCAACACCCTTGAGCTTTTGGCCGGAAATGTTGAACCGGGTGAAGAAATCACAAATCACCTGGTTGAGCAAATGCTCAAAAACCGGCCCGCTTTTTATGACAAAAGTGGGGAGCAACATTACGACATCATTTCAGCATTTATCAAATCCATTAAGGGTAGTGATCCCAATGCAGGGGTGTATTGGCTGGCCAGGATGATTGAGGGTGGTGAGGATCCGGATTTTATTGCCAGACGGCTCCTGATACTGGCCTCCGAAGATGTGGGAATGGCCAATCCCAATGCCCTCCTACTGGCAAATGCAACTTTTGATGCTGTAAAAAAAATCGGCTGGCCCGAAAGCAGGATCATTCTTTCGCAATGTGTGGTGTACCTGGCCACTTCGCCAAAGAGCAATGCCAGCTATAAGGCCATTGGTGAGGCCCAACAGGCTGTGCGTGAAAGTGGTGACCTACCGGTTCCACTTCATCTGCGCAATGCACCCACCAAGCTTATGAAGGATCTGGGATATGGTGCCGATTACCAATACGCCCACAGCTACACTGGAAATTTTGTAGACCAGGAATATCTTCCCAATAAAATGAGGGGAAAGAAGTTTTATGAACCTGGCGACAATTCAAAGGAAAACTCACTTAGGGAATGGCTCAAGAGGCTTTGGCCCAAATATCAATACTAGGCTGTGAAACAAAGCCACCGGGCGGCATGATAGTTGAATAGCGGGTGGCTCTACAATTTGTTAAAAAAGCAACTGAATAGCATGAAAAAACTTGTACTTCTCCTTGGTTTGATCAGCACGTCCCTAAGTGGGCAGACGGATGAAGATCTTCAGAATTTCGGCCGTTACGTTTTTTTGCAGGTGACTGATTCAGTACCCCAAAATTATGTGCGCTTCATTCAGATGATGGAATATCACCAGCTCATCCAAACCCAACCCGTAACCCCCAATCAAAAAAGCGTGATGAAGCACAGGATCAATGAAACTTACGATCAGCTGTACAAAGACTGGGAAGGCTCCATGAGAGTGTTAAGGGAAGATTACGACATAGAACGTGAGGACGGGGCTACCTTTGAATATATGACCTCGCGCAAGGAACTGATGGAAGGGGCTCATAATGTTTATTCGATGCAAACCACCTTTATGTACCGCAATGGAAAGGTACAAACCCGCGTCAGCTTCAATTATGATGCTGCCTGGCTCGAGGAGTTTCAAACTTTTGTGATGATCAGCGAAGTGAGCGAGGACTTTTAGGTATTCTTATTGCCGAGCATAGGCACAAAGCGGAAAGCGCCATGATTCCCGATTTTTACATTGCCTCCTTGTTTGGTTACAAGTTTCATAGTTTGGCTGCCGGTCCCAACCGGTATTACCATCCGGCCATCATCTTTTAATTGTTCCACGAGTTTTTCAGGGATATCGGGAGCCCCGGCCGTTACAATAATGCGATCGAAAGGCGCAAACGAAGGCAGGCCCTGAAAGCCATCACCATATTTCATGGTGAAATTATACCCGGTTTTTATCATGAGCTGGCGTGTGATGTCAAAAAGCTCCTTTTGCCGCTCAATCGAAAAAACCTTGGCTCCCATCTCAACCAGCACCGCAGCCTGATAACCGCTTCCTGTACCAATTTCGAGCACTTTATGGCCCGGCCTCACCTGCAGCAATTCCGTTTGAAACGCCACTGTATAGGGTTGTGAAATGGTCTGGTCTGCAGCTATGGGAAACGGTTTATCCTGGTAGGCGTAATCTTCAAAAGAGGAATCGATGAAAAGATGCCGCGGAATTTTACCAATGGCCTTGAGCACTTCGGACTGGCGGATGCCTTTTCCAATCAATATTTTCACCAGCTTGTTGCGCTGGCCCTGGTGTCGGGGTAGGTCATTCATTTCAGGGGTAAAAGTCTGCATAACTATTGGATGAAAGTCTAAGTACCACCTAAAGTTAATCAACATAATCCTGTGAATAGTGGTGGTAAACCAAAATTGGGGAACTATTCAAATCCTCTACTTTTGTCACAAAATTATTTTCATGTTGAAAGTTGGGGTATTAGGAGCGGGCCATTTAGGGAAGATCCATTTAAGATGTTTGCAAAACCTGCCCGACCATTACCAGATCCAGGGTTTTTATGATCCTCACAATGAAACGGCAGATAAGGTGGCAGCCGAATTTCTCCTCAGGAAGTATGACACCATTGACGAACTTATTGCCGATGTGGATGTGGTGGATATTGTTACCCCCACCCTTGATCACTACTCATGTGCCAAAAAGGCCCTGCAAAAGGTAAAGCACATTTTTATTGAAAAGCCCATAACCGAAACCCCGGCACAGGCAAAGGAACTGATGAAGCTGAGTGATGAAGCAGGTGTGATGGCGCAGGTGGGACACGTGGAGCGTTTTAATCCTGCTTTTCTTGCTGCACGCGATTATATTCAAAACCCAATGTTTATTGAAACGCACCGCCTTGCCGAGTTCAACCCTCGCGGAACGGACGTTCCTGTGGTGCTTGATCTGATGATCCACGATATAGATATTGTGTTGAGCGTGGTGAGGTCGACCATAAAAAAGATAAATGCCAGTGGCGTGGCCGTGGTAAGCGATAATCCTGATATTGCCAATGCGCGAATTGAATTTGACAATGGCTGTGTGGCTAATCTTACGGCCAGCCGCATTTCCCTCAAGAGTATGCGCAAGACCAGGATCTTCCAACGGGATGCCTATATAACCATTGATTTTCTTGAAAAGCAAAGCGAGGTGATCCGGATGAAGAGTACCGTTGATGCCGATGATCCCTATGCGATGATAATGGACCTTGGCAATGGCAAGCAGAAACAGATCTATTTTGAGCAACCGGAAAGCCTGAAAACCAACGCCATACAGGAAGAATTAAAATCTTTTGCAGAAGCAATCAATAAAAAAGCGGAAGTGAGCGTTACTCTTGAAGATGGTTACCAGGCCCTGGAAGTCGCTAACCAGATCCTGGATAAGATCAACCTCAATCTTAACGTGATTGCCTGAAATATGGCTAAAATTTACTCCCGGGCGGCATGTTTCGCCCTTTGCTTCATTGTCGCACTTGCCTGCTCCAAAGAAAAATACGAAGCCGGTACTCCTGTGTATCTTTCTGTGCCTGATATTTACCTCGAAACCGACTATGCCACCGAAGGCACTT
>CAZNMG010000246.1:0-3854 GCA_964574075.1 uncultured Owenweeksia sp. | reverse complement strand
GCTTCGCTGGTGATGATTCTTGGCTATGGCATTATTGCGGTGCCTACCGGTATAGTTACCACGGAGATGGCACGGGCACACCGGGAATCTGAGAGCCCCACCCGAGAACTTGCATGTGTCGTCTGCGGAAAGGAAGGCCATAGTAAAGATGCCGACTATTGCAAAAACTGCGGAAATAAGCTTTGAAGAAGAACGCCATTTTTATTTGTGGCCCCACTGCCGTGGGAAAAACTGCCGTGGCAGTAGAACTGGCCCGGTGGCTCAGCACCGAAATCATATCCTTTGACTCGCGGCAGTTTTTTAAGGAGTTGAAGATTGGTGCATCTCCTCCCTCGGCTGATGAACTGGCTGCAGTGCATCATCACCTGGTGGGGCACCTTTCGGTGGCACAATCATTCACTGCAGGCGATTTTGAAAAGGAGGCACTCCGTGTATTGGAGAATCTCTTCAGGGAAAATTATTCGGTAATATTGGTTGGAGGCAGTGGATTGTACATGCAGGCACTTGGTAAGGGTTTTGATGACATGCCCGAAATACCCGGGGATATCAGGCAACAATTAAATACTGAGCTCGAATCAAAGGGTCTGGAACCGCTGACTGAAGAACTTCGCAATTCTGATCCTGAATATTACCACCGTGTGGACCTCCAAAACCCCCAGCGTGTGATAAGAGCCCTTGAGGTGACACGTAGCACCGGCAAAGCTTACAGCAGCTTCCGAAAAGGAGGAAGCGCCAAAAGGGATTTCAACATTATAAAAATAGGATTGGAACTCCCGCGGCCCTTACTCTACGAGCGAATAAATGAGCGGGTAGACCTGATGGTCGCACAAGGACTGGAGCAGGAGGTGCTTTCGCTAAAGGAATTCCGGGAAACCAACGCCATGCAAACGGTGGGCTACCGCGAGTTCTTTCGTTACTTTGATGGCGAGCTTACCCGCGAGGAGGCCATACGTGAAATAAAAAAGAACAGCCGGAGGTACGCTAAGCGGCAGCTTACCTGGTTTAAGAGAGACGAAGATATCCGATGGTTTGAGCCTCGACAAATCGAAGAGATGAAGGAATACATTCAAAAAATATCCTAACCAAATGTCAAGGCGGAATTGAAAATTTCCTGAAGCACCCTATGCACTGGCGTAAACTCCTATACCCGTTTTCCCTCCCCTACCGGCTTATCACCGGGATACGCAACTGGGCTTTCAACAATTCCATCCTCCCCTCGCACAAATTTGATGTGCCGGTGATCTGCATTGGCAACCTGAGCACGGGCGGCACGGGAAAAACACCCATGGTGGAATTTCTCATCGAAAATCTGACAGGCTATAAAATCGGCTTTGTGAGCCGGGGCTACGGCCGGAAAACAAAAGGGTTGCGCTGGGTAAACAAAGATTCCAGTGCCACCGAGGTTGGCGATGAACCCCTACAGATCATTCAGAAACATTCCAAACTAACTGCTGCCGTAAGTGAAAAACGTACAGAAGGCATCACCGCAGTGATCGAAAAAAGCTATCCCGACCTCATTCTACTGGACGATGCCTTTCAACACCGCTATGTAAAACCACATTTCAGCATATTACTGACCACCTATAATGAACCCTATTACCGCGACCACCTGTTGCCTGCCGGAAACCTTCGCGAAGCACAAAGTGGCCGGAAAAGAGCAGATATGATCGTTGTCACTAAATGTCCGGCCAACCTTAACGACAAAGGCAGGAAGGATATAAAAACACGGTTGCGCCTTTCGGAAAACCAAAGGGTGTTTTTTAGTAGCCTCAGTTATGATGTTGTCCACAAAAATGAAAAAGATCAACTGAAAGACGGGGAAATTAGTGTGGTTACCGGAATTGCCAATCCGGCTCCGATGCTGGCCCACCTGGCGGAGTCATTTACCGTCACCAGCCACCTTGCTTTTCGTGACCATCACAACTTCACTGATACTGATCTTAGGAAAATCACAGCTTCTAAAAACCCCGTGGTAACCACCGAAAAAGACTGGACCAGACTCAAAAGCCTGCTTACAGCTGATGAATTGACCAACATTTATTATTTACCCATAAAGGTGGATATCCTCTTTGATGAAAAGGAGGCATTTTTAAGGGAGGTGAAATCAGCGATAAAAAGCTGACCGAAATCAGCTGAAGGTCTGCATTTAAGAGGAAACACCTTACGTATTGTGCTATGAGTTTTGTTTCTTTGCGGCCTGAATCCTATGGAAAAAATCCTGGAAAAATACGAGCCGGTCATCGGTCTTGAAATTCACGTCCAGCTGCACACCAGCAGCAAGGCGTATAGCGCAGATCCCACTATCTACGGTGCCACCCCTAATTCGCAAACCAATGCGATTTCCCTCGGGCACCCGGGTACCCTGCCTCTGATCAACGAAAAAGTAGTGGAATATGCAGTGCGCCTGGGGGTTGCCTGCCGCTGCGAAATACGTGAGCGCAATGAATATGCGCGCAAAAATTATTTTTATGCCGACCTGCCCAAAGGATACCAGATCACGCAGCACCTTACCCCCATCTGTACAGGTGGTTATGTGGAGATAGAAGATGCTGAAGGCAATCCAAAGCGTATCCACCTCACGCGCATCCATATGGAGGAAGACAGCGGGAAGAGTATGCACGACATTGATCCTTTTAATACCCTTATCGACCTCAACCGTGCAGGAGTGCCGCTTCTCGAAATAGTAAGTGAGCCGGAATTCCGGGATGGCCAGGAGGCCTATAATTACCTGGCGCAAATGCGGAAGTTGGTGCGCTACCTCGACATTTCCGATGGTAATATGGAAGAGGGCAGTTTGCGCTGTGATGTTAATGTTTCCATTCGTCCGCGGGGCCGCGAGAAATTCGGGACAAAGGTGGAGGTGAAAAACATGAACTCATTTCGCAATGTGCAAAAGGCAATCGATTTTGAAATAAAGCGGCAATACGACATACTGGAAGCAGGTGGTACCGTGGACCAGTCCACAATGACCTTTGATGCGGCAAAAGGCGTGACTACCCTGTTGCGCGCAAAGGAAGATGCCCATGACTACCGCTATTTTAATGAGCCCGACCTGCAGCCAATTTGGGTAAAGCAGGATTATATTGATGCTGTAAAAGCAGAACTTCCACCACTTCCTTCGGAGCTATTTGAAAAATATACGGCTCTTGGATTGAGCGAGTATGATGCTGCCCTTCTCACTGAAACAAAGGAGATTGCACTTTACTTTGAGCGTCTCATTGAGCACACTTCCAATCATAAGGCTGCAGCCAACTGGATTATGGGAAGTATTAAGTCACATCTCAACGAAAGAGCACTGGCTATTACCCAGTTTCCGATAAAGCCGGAATCAATTGCCCAACTTATTGCCCTTGTAGACAAAGGGATCATCAGTAACTCCGCTGCCAGTGGTGAGCTTTTCAGGGAGTTGCTCCAAAATCCTGAAAAAGATCCGGAAACATTGGCGCGTGAAAAAAACCTGCTGCAGGAAAGCGATTCGGATGCGCTGCTCGAACTGGTACAAAAAGCACTGGAGCAGTATCCTGAAAAGGTAGAAGAATACAAAGCAGGCAAAAAGGGGTTGCTGGGCCTGTTTATGGGCGAGGTAATGAAGCTCTCACACGGCAAAGCCGATCCGAAAATAGCCAGTAGCCTGGTACAAAAAGAATTAGAAAAGTAAATACATCCCTCTGATAATGATTAGATTAACACAACTATTGATGGCCACAGCCATCGCGTTTTTTTTAACCGCCTGCAACAATGGCAAAACTATAGTGAAAGGTACTGTTACCGGTAGCGAGTCGCTTACACTTATTGAAGTGAGCGGTGAATTGCCCGATACGATTGCCACCATAAATGTTGCCGATGGCAATTTT
>CAZNMG010000245.1:0-3614 GCA_964574075.1 uncultured Owenweeksia sp. | reverse complement strand
TGTCCGTTGTGTTGATTTTCGTATGCATTCGCTTTCTCAAAGCCGGAAAAGGCCCTGATCCTGAAGTTTCCTTAAAGATAAGGAGCATAGGCAGCAACTATTTGGGGGTACTAAAAAATTCTGACTTCCTCCTCTACGGCCTTGCCGGCAGCCTCGCTATGGCAGGGCTGTTTACCTATATTGCCGGGGCTCCATTTGTACTTATGGAAATTTACGGACTTTCCGCAAAAACCTTTGGGTGGGCTTTTGGAATAAATGCCATGGGGTTTATAGCCGGTAGCCAGATCAACAGGCTGCTGCTCAGGCGCTTTTCGGAACACAGCCTCACTAACTTTATGGCACTTTTGCTGCTGCTGGATTCTATAGTATTAGTAGTAGGTACTGTTTTGGGAGTGCTGCCCATTCTCTTTTTTCTGGCGCTCCTCTTTGGCTTCCTGTTTATGCTGGGAATTATTAATCCTAACGCCACAGCACTTTCACTGGCACCTTTTGAGAAAAACGCGGGCATAGCCTCAGCTCTTATCGGAAGTTTCCGAATGCTGGCCGGAGCGGTGTCTACAGCTTTGGTGGGTATTTTACATAATGGCACCGCATGGCCAATGCCGTTTATTATGGCTGCAAGTGCTTTCATCGTTTTTGCACTGTTGCAAATAAAAGTTTACCAGGGTAAGAACCAAAGAAGAATCGAAGAATGGGAAAAGACATAAATAACCCGGGGCCAAATCCGCAGATCCTCCGCGACCTGGTCAAAATGCCAATGCCATTCGGAAAGTATAAAGGACGGCTGATCTGCGACCTGCCTGCGGAATACCTTGAATGGTTTTCGGCCAAGGGTTTTCCCAAAGGCAAAATCGGTGAATTGTTGGAAACGATGTTTATCATTAAAACCGAGGGGCTCACCTATCTTCTTGAGCCGTTGAAAAGAAAATGAGAAGGCTTTGCTTCAGTGATTAGTCAAAAATCTCATTGAGCATACCTGCCAAACGAATTCCGCCCTTCAGAAGTTGGCTTTCAACCAGATCCCAATTTTCATAAACATATTCGTAGCTCAGGTAATCCTTGCCGTTCAAATCATATACCCGACCGCGATAGTCCTTTGCCTCCTCAGCCCAATCTATTACGGTACCCTGCTGCCAGCGTGCCACCTGGTCCTTCGGGGCGTGATCGATAGATTTGGCCAACTCCGAAAAGCTTAGCTGCTTGTGGTCAATAATATCACTATCCCAAACTCTGTGAAGGTTACTCTTTTCCCTGAAGAACTCCACCTTTACGTCATTACCACCCCTGTCCAGTCCGGTACCTACGTGCATCGGCTGGTGCAGGTCACCAACCAGGTGAACCAGCATCCGAAGGGCTTTTACCCTTTCCTCTTTACTGATCGATTCATCTTTCAGCATTTCACGCATCCTTCCTATGGCCTCAACAAGATCACCCCTGGGGTTTTTTTCAGTTTCTGAATAGCCTTTATCATCTGGAATGGTTACCCAGTGCCAATCATGCGTATGATCATAAGTACTGTCAGAACGGATTTCATCCATCCACGTAGAAGCAATCGCCAGGCTTTCGCCACCAAGCAATTCACAGATCTGCTTGCGCGCTTTTTTGGTCAGGTGATTTTCGGCCACAGCCCCTATAACGCGGTGGCCTGTTTGCCCCCAGGCAAATATTTGATTCGTAAAAGCCACGGAGAGAAGAATGGCGGAAATGACGGAATAGAGACGCATTTTTGATGGGTGTTTAAGCCACGAAAATAGTTATTAGTTTTTCAAAACGAAGTGGGTCGTCCCGCGTAACTCGAGTTGACAAGCTGTTCCGAATTGGGAAATTACCTCTCTCATTGAAAACCGAGCATTGACGGAATTCAGCAAAAAATTCATAAAGAACTAATAATCAGTGGGTTTGATTATTATGGTTCTGTATTTGGTAAAGTATGGTCTTTAATTCCAAAGCACCTTATGCGGACTGGTTCCCTACAATCATCTCCCCCGGCTTCTGTTGAAGATTATATTGTGGTTGGTGATCACTACACCGATCAACTTCTCCAAAGGCTTCAGAAGGAATGTTCCCACCAGGCTATTGAAAGGGCCCTCCTGATGTTGAAAGGTGCTCCTGACCGTTTTTCACTTCACTTTTCATCTTTGCCACCCGCCCTGGGCCAGGGACTCAAAGCTTACTTTTACCATACTTCAGATCTGCCCATTTGGGCAAATCGTGAAAAAATGAAAATGGCACGACAGATATTTTCGCGCCATGGGGCAGAAATGATCCTGCTGGCCTTTACCCGTTCCCTTCCCTACCTGTTTTGTATGCCTGCAAGCTCCTTTTTTGGCAATGGTAAAAGTCCCCGATATGCACCGTTCATGGCAGACATTGGCCTGTTTATTCAGGTACTCTCATATGATGGACTTCGAGATACAAATTCAAGTGCTTTTTTTACGCTCCAAAAACAACGCTTGATTTTTGGCCTTGCCCGTAATCCTATTAGTCCCTACCCGGCTCAGGAGTTCACCCGTGATGAGGAACCGCCTTTCAGCCAGGTACATGTAATGGCATTTTCATTGGCTTTTGGCGTAAAAGTGCTTGAAGGCCTGCCACTTCTGGGGATTAACCTTTCATCAGAACAGGAACAGGCCTACCTGCATTTCTGGAATGTGGTGGCTTATCTCCTTGGCGTTGGGGAAACTCTAATACCTGTAACAATGCATAGCGCCTCCTCTCTTGCAACTGAGATTATTGATCAGACTAAAAGCTCCGCAGAAGGCAAGGCCTTGGCTGGGAAATGTGTGGATACCCTTCGCCAATTTGTTCCAGGGCAAAGCTTCCGGCATACCCCCGGGGAGCTAATGACAGGCCTGAGTGATGAACAAATTACAGATCTTTTACCGCTATCCTTGCATCCGGCCAGTGATCAGATGAATGTATCACACCAAGCGTTTGTCAATTTTTCCGGATTATATGCACGAAAACTCGTACGGGGCTTGCTGGAAAATCAAAAAACTCCTGGGGTTGATGGGTTAAGGCTTTCGCCTGGCCAATGCCGGCATTGGGGCCTTTCGGAAATAGATCCGGCCTACCAATCCTCAACTGCTGAAGTGAGAGAAGCATAGTTCGGTAGCGGTTTTTCCCTTCCCTCACAAATTGTCTGCTTACACTTAATGAAAACTAAAGATTACTATAAAAAATCCTCTGTAAATGAAGTGTTTAGTATATTGGCTGGCTTTTATATTCGAACCTCAACACTAATGCTTCGCAACTCAACTCTGCTTCTCCTCATAGGTCTGGCTATTTCATTTCCGGCTCAATCTCAATCTGATGCTGAACTGGAAGCACAAATGGACCAGCTTTACCGGAAGGTGGAAGACAACCTTTACTCTTATCCTGACTCTTCGATTTATTACGCCAACAAATTGCTGGCAATAAGCACCAGGCACAATAAAAAGCTCTGGATCACAGCCGCCTATGAAGGCCTGGGGTACGGCTACTTCTATAAGGATAGGCTGGATCAGGCCCTGCGGATGTTCATTAAACAGAGGGATGTTTTTCTCGAAATGGAGGATGAGGTTAATTTAAGCCTTTCCTATATGAACATTGCCAATGTGGAAGGCGCAATGGGT
>CAZNMG010000244.1:0-10770 GCA_964574075.1 uncultured Owenweeksia sp. | reverse complement strand
ACCTCATTTTCTTTGGGTAAAGCCTCCCCAGAAGAACCACTAAATTTGGTCTGGTCAGGCCCACCCCGAAAACAAGCAGGCACAAGGATGTTATCATTAGTGGTTCTGGGGCAAACACAAACATACTGTACGCCATCGTAGAAATGCCAGCCCCGGTTATTAGGGCAAGTTTATGCTTTAAAACAAAGTCAGACAGAAGTCCCATCGGTAAAGCAGCCAAGTAGAAAAGAGTCGTGAAAAATCCATAATAATACAAAGCCTTCTCATTTTCCACCTTCAGTTCATCGATTACAAACAGGACAATAATTGAGCGGAATCCATAATAGGCAAACCTTTCGAGCAGAACAAGAAGGCTTAGTGAAGCTACACCCGGAATGACCGATTTTTCCAGATTCATCGAAGTTATTAGCTGAATGAGTTAAACCGGAAAAGTACAAATTTTAAAAATTTAGTAGCGTTTAACTCTTCGCATGTTGTACCCACTCCTGGAGGAAAAGCTATATTGAAGGCACGGAAATCCCTCTTAAATTCCGGTACAATTCCAGCGCATAATTATCCGTCATTCCCGAAACATAGTCAAGCAGGCTCATGATCTTTTCGTAACCACTATCACCTTCCGAAATTTGAAATTGTACCGGGATCAGCGACAGCAGCTTTTGGTGGCGGTTTTGCCGCTTTTCAACAGGAGTAAGTGCTGCCTCCACCAGGTCTTCAATGAGGCCCGACATGATCTTAAACCCCGCCAATTCAATCTTTAATACACTTTCGTGGCGGTAAATGCTGGAAACGGATTTTTTCTCAAGGGCCGACCAGGCCTCCTTTATTTCCGGAATATGATCAATAAGCGCCTTACTAAATTCACCCCGCATAATCGCCTCCTTGTTTTCGAGAAAGACACCGGCACAGCGGTTAACTAAAAAGTTGATAGCCTTAGCCCGCAAGTACGCCACCGATTCATTGGGATCTTTTTGGAGGCTTTTGAGATTTTGCCGCACCCTTTCCATATTTTCATCGGGGCTTTGCTCAATCAGCGCCATAAGATCTTCCTTCACCTCCTCAAAGCTCAGAATGCCCAGCCGGTGTGCATCTTCGTAATCGATAATGCTGTAACAAATGTCATCAGCCGCTTCAACGAGATAAACAAACGGATGACGGAAAAAGGAAAGTGGCGCCTGCTGGTCCTTCCTGAAATTAAGGTGCCGGGCAATATCCATGAATGTCTCCTTATCCGATTGAAAGAAGCCATACTTGGAGCGGTGCTTTCCCCGGCTTTTGTCGGTGGCGGTTGATTCACACGGATATTTAAGAATTGCGGCCAGTGTAGGATACGTGAGGCGGTAACCACCTTTGAGCCTTCCGGTAAACTGTCTTGTAAGTACCCGCAGTGCGTTGGCGTTTCCCTCAAAACGGATGAGATCCTGCCACTGTGCTTCTTCAAACTTTGGCTTAAGCATGCTCTCCTGATCCCTGAAAAATTTGGATATAGCCTCCTCACCGGAGTGGCCAAAGGCAGGATTGCCCAGGTCGTGTGCCAGGCATGCAGCCGAGATTACATTTTTCAACTGGTTGCGGTAAAAATCAGAGGCATCAGCATGATCCTTTACCCCTTCACTTTTGGCTAATCCCTCGCCAACAATATGCCCTAATGAGCGGCCTACACTCACTGCCTCCAGGGAGTGGGTCAATCGGTTGTGAACAAACACATGCTCGGGGAGGGGAAATACCTGCGTTTTATTCTGTAGCCTGCGAAAAGCTGAGGAAAAGATGATGCGGTCATAATCGCGCTCATAGCCCGAGCGGATGTTTTGAGTTTCCTTTTCCATCCCAAAGCGGTCGGGCGTAAAGCAATTGAGCCAGGTCATTTCCATGGGTGTAAAGGTAGTGAGGGATATCTTTAAGAGGAGCTTAAAGACTAACATCTCAAAACTTTAGGTATGGGTGGCATTTTTAAAAACTTTGCTTGAGCCAGCGCTAAATAAATTTCTTCTTTATATTTGCCATCCCAAAAATATTTGGGATTCGTTCAATCAAACAATGGGGGATTAGCTCAGCTGGCTAGAGCGCTTGCATGGCATGCAAGAGGTCATCGGTTCGACTCCGATATTCTCCACCTGAAGCCCTGTCGTTTTTTGCGATGGGGCTTTTTACTTTTATGGCGTAGTAACACCGGCCTCATCCCTCCCCTATTTTTTCGCCTTGTCTTTGCTTCCTCTCATAAACCTGCTTTACTTTGCAGCCAAAATCTTACGTGTTGCTCGATCTCATTCGTTCCCTGCTGGCAGATACCATTTCTATTTTCACCATTATGAACCCGCTTTCTGCCGGGGCCATCATGCTTACCCTGCTCGATGATGGCACCACGCGCGAAGAAATCAAAACCATAGCCAACCGCAACACCAAAGCTGTACTGATATCCATGCTGGTACTGTTCCTCTGCGGGGTATATATCTTCAATTTTTTTGGCATCTCACCCCACGGCTTGCGGGTATTTGGGGGAATAATATTGCTGGTGATGGGCTTTAACATGGTGCAGGGCCACGGTAAGAAGGTAAACCACAGTACCAAGGATCAGGCGGCTGCTCTTACCCGGAATGACATCAGCACGGTACCCCTTGCAATTCCTATTATTGTGGGCCCGGGTCTCGCCACCACACTTATTACTATGAGCGTTGCCGCTGACGGGTGGACAGACTACCTCACCGGAACTCTCGCCATCCTCGTTTGTGCCATGGCCAGTCTTATAATCCTCAGGAGGATGCCTTTCATCCGCAAGCGTTTAGGCGACAATGGCCTCAAGGTTTTTAACCGCTTGATGGGCCTCATAGTTGGTTCACTTGCCGCACAGATGATGATAAAAGGCATACTCGGTCTGTTGAATTCTTAACTTACAGCCATGGAAATTTTTACCGCTGCTTCAATACTGCTTTTTCTGGTGGGAGCTGCCCTCAGCTTTGCCCTATGCTGGGTTATGCTCAACGGGCGCTTCTCTAAAAAGCTGAAGACTTTTGAAGATGAAATACAGGACCATAAAAGTAAGCTGAGCCATGCTGACAGTGTACACGGATCCCTACAAAAGGATATCACGCAATCGCGGGAGGACCTGAAAACCGAGCGGGAACTGGTGCTCAACCTTACCCGGCAGGTGAGCCAATGGGAAACCTCGCACACTAACCTTCAGGATAAGTTGAAGGAGCAAAAACAGGAGGTAGAAGAATTGAATAAGAAATTTGCCAATGAATTTAAGAACCTCGCCAACGAGATCTTTGAGGAAAAGAGCAAGAAATTCACCACCCAAAACAAGGAAAACCTGGGTGAGCTGCTCAACCCTCTGAAGGAAAAGATCCTTGAATTTCAGAAGAAGGTGGAAGACAGCAACCTTGCCGGTGAAAAAAGGGGTGCTGCACTGGGGGAACAGCTAAAAAACCTGAAGGAGCTGAACCAACAGATCACCAACGAAGCAAAGAGCCTTACTCTTGCTCTAAGGGGCGACAGTAAAAGCCAGGGCGGCTGGGGTGAGATGCAACTCGAGTCAATATTGGAAAAGGCAGGCCTGCAAAAGGACATCCACTACTTTAAGGAGCGAAATGTAAAAACCGAAGAGGGCTCCAACCAGCGCCTCGACTACATCATAAACCTGCCGGACGGGAAGCACCTCATCCTCGACTCCAAGGTTTCCCTCAGCGCCTATAGCCGTTATTTCGATACAGAGGATGATCAGGAAAAAGCGGCTCACCTGAAGAGCCACATCAACAGTATGTACGCACACATCAAGCTGCTGGGCGAAAAGAATTATCAAAACCTTTATGACATTAACACCCCGGATTACGTGATGATGTTTGTGGCCAATGAACCCGCACTTACCATGGCGTTGCGCGAAGATCCCCAGCTTTACGAAAAAGCGCTGGCCAAAAATATCGCCCTGGTGTCAACCACCACTTTACTGGCTACTCTACGCACCATTTCCTACATCTGGAAACAAGACCTGCAAAACCGGAATGCCGAGGAAATTGCCCGCCAGGCCGGTGCCCTTTATGACAAGTTTGTGAATTTTTCCGAAGACTTAATGAAACTGGGGAATCAGCTGGGAACGGTGCAGAAAACCTACCAGGATTCCATGAAAAAACTAACGGAAGGAACCGGCAACCTGGTTAAAAGAACACAACGCCTGCGCGAACTGGGCGCCCAAACCAGCAAGGAACAGGATCAGCGCCTCCTCGACAGGGCCGATTAAGCCTGCTGATCATTTCAGAAGCCTCTGATAAATGGAATAATTTTCGTCATCGAAGCAATAGAAGGTCACAAAAAAGTCCCGCTCAAGAGAGGAAAGAAAATTTTCAACCGTAGCCACGGCCAGTTCAGCAGCTTCCTTTTTCGGAAAACGATAAACGCCTGTGGAAATATTGGGTATGGCTACTGAAGCCAGTTGGTGTCGCTCACAAAGATGAAGACTATTGATATAACAATTAGCCAGCAGCTGATCTTCATTGTGCAGTCCTCCCCGCCACACGGGGCCCACGGTGTGGATCACATACTTTACAGGTAACTTTCCCGCTGAAGTGATCATTGCATGGCCGGTAGGCAGTTCTCCATGCTGGTTAACCCATGCTTCACATTCGCGGAGTAGTTCAGGTCCTGCCCCCCGATGTATAGCGCCATCAACCCCACCTCCTCCCCTGAGACCGTTATTGGCAGCATTTACAATGGCTTCTGTTTCAGCTTCGGTAATGTCTCCCTTTGCCAAATGGATCATACTCCTAGGTTTTCACCAATCTCTAAAGTATCGAAGCCGGGCCTTATAAAGTCCGCGGCATTGGGAAACTCCTGATCCACAGCCTTCAATAATTTCTGAAGTAAAATAAGCATCGCCAGGCACTCCTCTTCGGCTTCGGTGATGTCATTGAGAATTATTTTCCCGGCCTTTAAGCAATGTACTATCGCAATACGGGCAATTTTAGCCGATCCATTACTGTCATTCTGGATGGGATCATCCTCTTCATCTTCTTTTCCCTTCAGGGCACGGCTCAGCTTTACTTCAATAAAGTAGCGGTACCAGCACAAAATGTCGAAGGCATTTTGTACCCGGTGAAGGTGCCGTTCTTCCGTAAGGGTGTTAATTTCGAGCTGGTTGAATTGCAGAAACTGGTTTTCCTCATCCTGCAATAAAGGATGTAGTCTGTTGGCCAGGGTAGCTATTTTTTCCCCTGTGACCGATGCTCTTCTTATTAAAGGCGAACTGCGAATGCGATTGGTCTCATCAACTGCAGTTGCCATATCCTCCTCCTCTACTTCCACCATGTCCATACCTGCCTCCAGCATCATTGCTTGCAGCTTTTCACCAGTTTCCTTCAGGTTTTCCTGCAAAGACTGCCAAAAGGCTTCAGGGTTATGGATGGCCTCAATATTCTGTTCAAAAATCGCACAACGATGGCCCAGTGGACAGCGCTCGCACCAGCGGTTGCAGTAATTATGAATATAAGGTATTACTTCCTTCGCCATTGGAGGCTGAATTTACACACCGCGGCCGCCAATCAGTCTGAAAATTACAGCAATGAGAGCAAAAACCAGCAGGATATGAATGAGGTTGCCGAGTGAAAATACAAAAAATCCCAGCAGCCACCCAATCAACAGGATGATGGCAATAAAATACAGCAGATTACTCATGATTTTATTTTTAGTGCCTAAACCAACAGCCAAAAACAGCTTTTGGTTTAAGGACCAGGCGCACTGGGCTTGTCTTCCATCAATATTACCAAGGGATTCAGGGTTCTGCTGTGGCTGAACAACAATTTGATAATCCCTATAAATGGAATGGCAATGATCAAACCCGCTACGCCCAGGATCTGACCTCCAATGATCATTGAAAGAAGTGCTACCAGGGGATTTATGCTTACCCGTGATCCCATTATATTAGGTGTGATAAAGTTGCCTTCGAGAAATTGAATAAAAGCATACACGGCAATTACCCCTGCGGCATACCAGGCCGAGTCCTTGGTGACCAGTGCCACAAGAAATGGAAAGAACCCACCGATAAAGTTTCCTATATAAGGTATGATGGTAAGAATAGCCGAGAGTATCCCGAAGAAAAGGGCGTACTGAATACCAAGGAGTAAAAGCCCGATGGAATTAAGTACAGCGAGAATACAGATCACCATAAACATCCCCAGCACGTATCCCTGTACCACTTCCTTCACCTGGTTAATCTGGGTGATGGATTCATGATCGGCACGGTTCGAAATCTTATTTAAAAATACACGGAAGCGATCTTTGTAAAGCAACATCAGGAAAATGTAGATCGGGATTTGTGCCGCTACAGTCAATACCGATCCTGTGGCCTGCAAAAATCCGGTAAAGAAAGGCCCGATCCTGTCTGAAAGACTGCCCATCCATCGGTTCTGTTGCGGTGCACTTATATTAAACCGGTCAACCAGACCCTGCCGGATATCCTGCACAAGGGCGACTACCTTTTCCTGAAGCCCTGGCAGGTCGTTTATAAGGTTAGTAAGCTGGTATCCGCAATAGGTAAAAATTCCACCGATCACTATTACGAAGACAAGCATAACGATTAGGATGGCTGGTATGCGGGGAAGCCTGAGGGCCTCTAATCTGCGCAGCAAGGGATTGAGCATTATGGCAAATAGGAACGACAGTGCCAGGGGTATGATCACCGTTTTTGCGGCAATCATAAGGGCAATTAAAAAAGTGGTGATAATGCTGATGTGACTAAAGGTCCGGACCTTGTCTTTAAAATTTTTTGTCATTTGAGAGGGTGGTTGAGAAAATCATTCATTAGAATATGTCAGCTCATAAAACAGGTAGAAGTACAAAAGGCTCACCTCAACTAAAAATTAACCACTGAACCTCCAGAATTCCAGTTCTTCCAGCGAAATTACCTCGATCTCTTCCTAAAAAATTTTAGAATGTGAGTTTTTGTGCATCATTTTTGCAGGGCATAAAACTATCCTATTCTCTGTAGGTGAAATTTTGTGTTAAACGTTAGCAAAAAAGAACCTTGGAGATCAGAAACCCCCGGCCTGCCCGGGGGTTTTTCTTTTAGTTTTGCCGGTTACAGCACTTTTTCCTTCTCCCTGGCCTCCACTATCTCGTTGGCCTTCTCTATTGCTGATTTCAGCTTGTAGTCGCTCCAGGTATTCTTATAAAACTTGTTGACGAATTCATCGAGCTTTCGAACCACAAACACGTTGTAAGCTCCCCGAATCTTCCCCAAGCTTGAGGGGTTGATAGTTCGCAAACTAAGGCTGAAGCTGCCATTGAGATACTGCATAAAATGCCATATACCGCTCGGCATAAAGAGAGTTTCTCCCGGTTCCAGATCGCAGCGGTATCCATGGGCATATTTCAACGCTGGATACTTTTCATAATCGATGTTGGAAATATCCGCTGCGCTGTGGGTGGTAAAAGGGAGCTTATAGAGGTATTTGGTTTGACTTTGGTCGAAAAGAGTTACCCGCTTGGTACCACCAAACTGGGTAATAAACACATTGCTAAGATCAATGTCGTAGTGGAGGCGTACCTCACTGCCCGCACATCCAAAGAACATATAGGGGAAGTCACGAAGATAGCCCTCCATAATAGGCGGAAAATCAAAATCCTGCTTTAACTCAGGCGCCAGCTTAAAAAGATTGAAGAGAAAGATCCGCAAATCTGATTGCACATCGTGCTCCAGCATATCGAGGTAATCGCTAAAAGGCACTTCTTTTACGGGTGGCATCTCTATTTTGGTGGGCTCATTATCCTGCCATTTTCCATGCAGCTTTACCATATGATGGCCTGCTTTTGCGCGGAGGTAATCATAGGTCCACTTTTCAATAGCTGGCCAATGGTCAGCATAGTTGATCAATTTTGCGGGTCGGCCGGTCTTCACGTAAAGTTCATGAAAGTCCTCGGGACTAATATCTTCAACAACATCAACAGGGTGAAGCTCCATCACAAATTTTCAATAGTTATTTCCAAACAAAAGTACCAAAAATCACCCTGCCAAAGACTAATAGGTAAAACAGACGTTTTTAGGTTCTGTAAAGAAATGCAGCGCTTCAAACCCTCCTTCACGGCCCACTCCACTCGCTTTCATTCCTCCAAATAAGGTACGCAGGTCGCGAACCAGCCAGCAGTTTATCCAGATTATTCCTGCGTGGAGCAAACCGGCAACCCTGTGTGCGCGGCTGAGATCGGAGGTCCATATCATTCCTGCCAATCCGTACTGGGTGCTGTTTGCCATCATAAGCGCTTCTTCCTCTGTGTCAAATGGGGTAAGCGTAACCACCGGGCCAAAAATTTCCTCCTGATTAGTTCGGCAGTCGTAATCCAAACCTTCGATCACCGTGGGCTCCAGATAGTAGCCCTTACTGTATTCTCCTTCGAGATGAATTCGATTTCCTCCGATTAAAACTGTGCCTCCCTCTTCACGGGCCAGGTCGATATAGCCCTGAACTTTAATAAGGTGATCTTCGGATACCAACGCACCCATGCGTGAGGATTCTTCATTTGGAGGTCCCACTTTAAGGCCCTTTACTCTTTCCACAAAGGCATCCCTGAACCTGTTGTAAATGCTGCGCTCTACAAAGATCCGGCTACCGCACAGGCATATCTGGCCCTGGTTGGCAAAAGCAGCCGTAACGGAGGTATTCACAGTTTTCTCAAAATCACAATCTGCAAAAATTATATTGGGGTTTTTACCACCTAATTCCAGCGAAAGCTTTTTAAACATGGGCGCTGCTGTACGCGCAAGATGCTCCCCGGTTTTGGTGCCACCTGTAAATGAAATGGCCTTGATATCCGGATGCTCTACTATGGCCTGCCCCACCGAAGGTCCTGTGCCGTGCAGGATATTGAGAACACCTGGCGGCATTCCTGCTTCATCGCAAATTTTTGTCAGAAGATAGGCTGTCATAGGAGTCACCTCCGATGGCTTGGCGATCACGCAATTGCCTGCAGCAAGGGCGGGGGCAATTTTCCAGGTGAAGAGGTACAGCGGCAGGTTCCATGGCGAAATACAGCCCACTATTCCTATAGGCTGGCGAAGGGTATAATTAAATCCCCGCCCACCCATATCGTGAAAAGGAGCTTCATCATGAAGAATGGCGGTGGCAAAAAACGCGAAGTTGTCGCGGGCGCGGGGAATATCCACAGTGCGGGCCAGTTTTACCGGCTTGCCGTTGTCAAGGCTTTCCGCTTCGGCCAGTTCGCTGAGCTTTTCATCAATAAGCTGTGACACACGCAGCATTATTTCCGACCGTTCTTTGGCCGAAAAGCCACTCCACAAGGGAAAAGCCTTTTGAGCAGCATCCACCGCTTTTTGGACATCCCGGGAATCCGATTGTGGTATTTTGGAATATACGATTCCCCGTGAAGGGTCAACATTGTCGAGCCACTCTCCACCGGCAGGTTCATGCCACTTCCCGTTTATATAGTTCAGGATTTTTTTCATAAGTAATTATTTGTTGCCCCTGAGTTGCCGGCACTTCTGTCATAAACTGGGCGTCCTTCCCCCATCAACAGGCACATTTATGCCACTGATATATGCCGCTGCAGGACTGGCTAAAAAAGCAATTGCATTGGCAATTTCCTCAGGTTTGGCAAAACGCTTTAAGGGTATCTCGGCTGTCATTTTTGCAGCCACAGCCTCTTTTTCTACACCCGTTTTCTTTGATTTATTTTCAATGATATTGCCGAGGCGGCCCGTTTCCGTTGCTCCGGGCAAAACATTATTCACCGTGATCCCATATTCCCCAAGTTCATAAGAGAGGGTTTTACTCCAGTTGGCCACAGCACCACGTATGGTGTTGCTCACACCGAGGTTGGGCAGCGGAGCCTTCACCGAAGTGCTGATAACGTTTACAATCCGCCCGTAGCTACTCTCCTTCATTCCCGGTAAGATCAGCTTTGCCAGTATCTGGTTGCAAAGCAGGTGCCTGCGAAAAGCCGTTACATACTCCTCCAGATCTGCAAGATGGGCCGGGCCTGCCGGGGGACCACCGGTATTGTTTACAAGGATGTTTACCGTGTTGCGCTTCCCCAAAAACTGGCTCACTACATGCTCCACCGAAATGGGATCATCAAAATCGGCTACCAGAATCTCATGCTTCTGATCATGGCTGGTCGAGAGTTCCTTTCGGACGGTCTCCAGCTTTTCGCGGTTCCTCGCCAAAAGAATAATGCGGGCGCCCATGCGCGCCAGTTCATGGGCAGCTGCTTTACCAATGCCATCGCTACTGCCGCATACTAGGGCAGTTTTTCCTGATAAGTTTAAATCCATTTTGCGAAATTAAGAAACTAACTCCGCGCGGGTGTCACTTTCCACCTCCCCATCCCTCAGCCGGATAATCCTTTTGGCGTGTTGGGCAATTTCCTCTTCGTGAGTCACCAGAATTACGGTGTTGCCCAGGGCCTGTATTTCCTCAAAAAGGTTCATGATCTCTGTGGAGGTTTTGCTGTCAAGGTTTCCGGTGGGCTCATCTGCCAAAATAATGGAAGGATGGTTTACCAGCGCCCGTGCCACGGCCACTCTCTGTCGCTGGCCCCCCGATAGCTGGTTGGGGCGGTGATCCATACGATCGGCCAAACCCACCTGGGTAAGTACATCTTCGGCCCTTTCCTTCCGCTCACGTGAATTCTGCCCGGCATAGACCAGCGGCAACATCACATTTTCGAGGGCGGTGGAGCGTGGCAGGAGATTGAACGTCTGAAACACAAAACCGATTTCCTTGTTGCGGATCTCCGCCAGCTCGTTGTCGCTTTGCTTGCTCACGTCTT
>CAZNMG010000243.1:0-6067 GCA_964574075.1 uncultured Owenweeksia sp. | reverse complement strand
CTCCCAAAGCACCGCAGGGAAGCTTCACCAATGCTTTGAACAACGTTGTAACTTTTGAATGGATTGTTGGAGCCGAACATCTTCATGGCAACCGAACCAGTCATATCTTCACTTTCGCCTTTGAGGATGATGCCTGCCCCAATCCCGGAAGGGAGATCAGAACTCTTGAGGTTGTGGCAGCCCAGCCTTCCTACATTGAGGACGACACCTTGTACCTCTGTGGCGGGGATTCGATTCAGGTGAGTACGGCAGGTACCCTAAGCGGAACTTATAGCTGGAGTCCCAATCTTGAGATTTCGGATATCACAGCCGCCCAACCGTACATCAGCGCAACTACTTCGCGCTACTATTACCTTACTGATCCTGCCTATCCTGGTTTTAAGGATTCGGTGTTTGTGGAAGTGGAGCCCCGTGACTCCTTTGACCTCTCCTTCAGCAATGGAATACTCACATTGAATAATCCCGGCAATGTGGGCGGAAAAGTGTGGTACTACAATAACATTCCATTTTTGTACAATCATGACACTCTGCAGCCCTTCGGTCCGGGCGATTACCGCGCTTCAGCCGCAGCTGATATCTGCAAATATTCTACCGACACTATAAAAGTACTCCCTGGCAGCTATTCCCTGGCCGACCCTACCAACGGCAGCGTGGCCAATGACATCTTAGTACTTACAGGCACCATGAGTATTACTTTCCAGGTTGACAGCAATGCAGAGGGATTTCTTTACAAGCTGGTGATCCCCGGCATAGAAGACCTTCCTGGCAAAACCGGAGGCGAAGATCTAAGCCTGAAGTTATATGACGACCAGCAAACAATAGTGTGGAACAAAGACACCAGCATTACCGGCTTCAGTAATGGATTGGTATCCATACCATTACGCTACCGTCTGGAGAATGATGTGGATTACACCCTCACCATCAGTGGTGATACGGGTTATGCCTTCCATTACTTTGAAAATGTTACGGTTCCCAGCCGCCCGTTCAACGATGGACTTTTAGTAACGGCTTTGTTTGCCGATTCTACTGTAGGCTTTCCTACAGCCGCTACTGATAAATTGCTTCCCATAGCCCTGCAGATAGAGCAGACGATAGGAGTGGAGGCCTTCGATACAAAATCAGTGCGGATCTATCCAAACCCGGCCCGCCAAACCCTGGTCATCGAAGGGGTTGAACCAGGCACCGAAGTGCAATTTTTGAACCTGAAGGGTCAACTGCTTGTGCAGAAAGTGGTAAAAGGTGAAAGGTCAACCATTTATCGGGATCAACTTCCCGCAGGAGTGTATTTACTGCAACTGACCAATGAAAGTGGTAGTAGCGTCCATAAAGTCGTATTTGAATAGGCAACCAATACGATAGATATTGGCTTTAGTCTCAGGGAGCTAAGGTTACTACTAACCTGTTTCTGCCGTCTTAGCATTGAACTAACATAGGCCACAAGGGCGATAGGCAATTCCAAAGCATAAGTGATCAGAATGACGCCTGGACTTTGGTGGCCAATTCGGCACGGTACACCCTCTTTATTTGGATGCTCCCCCTGGCCTTTAAACTTTTTTGAAATCAAACTCTTCTCAGAAAGATCATGAATTTACACCCACATTGTCCCGTAAGATCTTATCCATCTTACGGCCTTTAGCCAGTTCATCTATAAGCTTGTCCAGGTATCTTACTTTTTGGGTCAGTGGGTTTTCGATTTCTTCCACCCGGTATCCGCAGATAACCCCGGTGATGAGCCCTGCATTAGGGTTTAAGGTGGCTCTATCAAAAAACTCCTCAAAAGTCACCTTTTCATCAATGAGCTGCTGTAGCTTCTTTTCTTCAAAACCGGTTAACCATTCTATTACCTGGTGCAACTCAGCTTTTGTCCGGTCTTTCTTTTCCACTTTGGTAACATAATGAGGATACACCGAGGCAAAAGTCATTTTTGCCATGCGTTCATTATGCTTATCGGTAGTATTCATAGTTCAGGGTTTTTGTGATTTCAAATTACATCAATCTTTCTAACTGACCTTTTCTTCACGAATTGCAGTCCAAAATTACAAATTCAGAATTCCGGAAGCAGAGTGGTTCAGATCAAACCTTCAGAAAATTTATCTTGCTCCTCCTTAACCTGAATTACATGACAAGGTATTTCCAAATACTGGGGATTTCGCCCGGAGCCAGTGTGGCTGAGATCAAGAAAGCTTACCGCAAAAAGGCACGGCAGTATCATCCTGATGTGAGCAAGGAACCCGATGCGGAGGAGAAGTTTATTGAGGTGAATGAGGCCTACGAGTACCTGCTGAACCGTAAATCCGGGAAAGTGTATTCTGAAAAGCGCCAGGCCTATCGCCAACCACAACAGCCAAAGAAAACCTACCGCGAGTGGCAGGAAGAGGAGCGTGAAAAGGCCAGGGAACGGGCCCGCAGGCACGCGCAGATGAAATACCGCGCCTTTAAAAACACCAGCTACTATAAAAATGAACTGGCATTGGAGATCATTGGCGATAATCTCGGTTTTTATTTCCTGCTCGCTGCCTGTATTGTACCTCCAATTCTCTCCCTGGGCCGCGACAACTACATCGGCTTTTGGTTTACGCTGGTATTTGGTTTGGCAGGTATCCAGGTATGGAGCAATGCGCTGAAGCCGGAGAGTAACATTCGCCTGAGTCTCCTCTGGTCATCCATCATTCGGCTACTACGAACTAAGACTTTTTTCATTCTTGCCTTTGCAGCCCTCAACCTCTTCCTCTACATGAAAGTGGTGATGCATACGCTTATCCCCCTGAGCTTCAGCTTTGGCCTCCTGCTGGCCAGCATTTTCGGTGGCTTTTTGCTCGTGAAGTTTTACGACCGCATTCCGCAAAACGCCTACACACGTTCACTCTATGCCTACGGCATTGTGCCGGGGATACTCAACCTGGTTTTTCTCGTGAACTTTCTGTTTTCAACCGGGCCGGTGACGGAGACTTACCGCTATAGGCTGCTTACTACCAAAACTTACTGGCGCAATAATAAGACTCCCAGTATTGATCAGTCGCCCGTCCTGTATCTGGAAAATGATGCTTACGCGGATTATCTTGGCATCCGTCTTTTATGGAAAGGTGAATCCCTGAGGTATGCGCACAAGGTAAGCTACCACTTTGAAGAAGGCTTGTTTGGGATGAGGGTGATGAAGAGGTATGCGATTAATTAGAGCAAATATTGCCCCGCTGCTGTGGGAAAACAACACGAGGCTTAACTGACTGGTAAATGGAACATCAACTCCTGGAAACCTTAAGTAGGCTACTACTTTTGCTGGGGGTGATCACTTCAATAAAATAAAATCTGCTAGCTTTTGGCAATTGCAGCTCCACCTCCTTAGCCACTCTGAATTCCTTGCTATTCAAGGTTTCTCCTGAAACATGAGGTACCAACGGTGCTTCTCTGAGAATCTGTCGCAAATATTTACTAAATTTGCGACATAAAATTATCCAAAATGACTACCAGCACAGAGGAAAATGTACTAAACAAAATTAAGCACCAAAGGCGTGGTGGCCTGTTTTTTGTGGAGAGTTTTGCAAGGGAAGGTAGCGGCAAAGCTGTAAGCAAGGCTTTGGAGCGTCTTACCAACAAAGGGGAAATTCAGCGGGTAGCTACAGGCATTTACACCCGCCCGAAAGTAAGCGAGGTGTTTGGGCCAGTCACTCCCAGCGTAGAAGAAATTGCCGAAGCCATTGCCAAACGGGATCGTGCGAGGATTGTGCCCACCGGAGATTACGCGCAGCACGCCCTCGGCCTTAGTACGCAGGTGCCTCTAAAAGCTGTGTACTTAACGGACGGAGCGGCCCGTACAATTAAGGTCGGAAAGCGCACGATCCAGTTTAAAAAAACAGCCCCGAAAAACCTGGCTGCAAAGGGTGAGATCAGCAGCCTCGCCATACAGGCACTGAAAGCCATCGGTAAAGACCAGTTCACCAAGGATGAGGAACATCAAATCCTTAACAAGCTTAAAGGTGAAAGTCAGGCAAGCCTGCAACATGACATAGCCCTTGCCCCGGAGTGGATCAGGAAAATTTTAAGAAAGGCACTGCATGGATAAAGAATATCTCCAAAACTGGTTTTCGCTAAAAGCTCCAGACCGAAGAGAAATTTTTGGAGAGACAGGCAAACGGACTGGTTTGCCCGCGACCGCCATCGAAAAGGATTGGTGGGTAACGCTGGCACTAAAGCTGGTTTTTTCCTCTGAATTCAGGGATCACTTTGTTTTTAAAGGGGGCACTTCTCTCAGCAAGGGCTGGAATTTGATAGACCGCTTTTCCGAAGATATTGACCTTGCGTTAGACCCGGGTTTACTCGGTTTTGAAGGCGACCTCAGCAAAACTCAGGTAAAGAAATTGCGAAAAGCATCCTGTTCTTTTATTTCCGAAAAATATGCAAAGGTACTGGCGTTAAGGATCGAGGAACTGGAAATCCCCCACCTCTCCCTACAGGTGCGGGAATTCAAGGACTCAGACCAAGATCCAATGGTTTTGGAACTCGGGTACAAATCGCTCACCAGCGATGCAAATTACCTGAAGCCGAAAGTGCTGATAGAAATTAGTGCCCGTTCCATGATAGAGCCACACGAGAAAAGGGAAATCAAATCTATCATTGGTGGTACCTTTCCACAGCAGAATTTTACAGACTCACCTTTTGCCATTCCGTTGGTGGTTCCCAGCCGTACCTTTCTGGAAAAGGCATTTTTACTTCCTGAAGAATTTCAAAAACCAATAGCACAGATAAGGGTAAACCGTCTCAGCCGCCACCTTTACGACCTCGACAGATTATCACAAACAGAACATGCCGTAGCAGCTTTAGCGGATACCGAATTGTACAAATCGATCATCGCTCATCGGGAGAGGTTCAACTTGCTGAAAGGTGTCGATTACAGCCTCCATCATCCTCACAAGCTTAACTTCATTCCTCCAGAAGAAGTAACCCAAGCCTGGGAATCAGACTATAAGACCATGCAGGAAAGCATGATCTATGGGGAGACGAAAAGCTTCAGCGATTTGATTGCTGATCTTGGAAAACTACAAAGTCGGTTCAGGGAGTTATAACTGAATTGACCTCCTTCAATTTCCGGTACTTTTTTTCGCAAATCCTTCAGATCCTATTATCAACTGCCGTGCAGAATTAAAGAACGAGGACTCTGGTCACTGGTGAAATGATCTCTTTGAAATATTATGGCAGATTAAAATCAGATCAAAACGAATACTTCAACCTCCCAAAGATCGCAGCCGAAAGCCACTCCACCTGATCGTTCTGCAGGGAGTTTTCGGAAATGAAGTATTGTACCACCAGCGAGGCATCCACGTTTTTCTCCAGTGAATAGGTGAGGGTGGGGAAGAGGATGAAATTTTTAAGGTCGGGGGTAAACATGGTGGCCAGGTCTGCGCGGAACAGTGGTGTGAGATTGAAGCCTGCAGAGACCAATAGCGTATGCCGGAAAATGAAAATATCCTTGGCGCTAAGCACCCGGGTGTTGAGGGAGGTGAAATCGGCAAAGCCAGGTTCGCTGCTGCCCAGCCCGTTGTACAGGTATGAAAGCTGGGTGTACAAGCCGTTTCCAAACATATAATCCAGCGAGAGCGAGGTGGTGAGGTTGCTCTCGGTGTTTTCCGTAAGGGGGAGGTAATAGTTGGCTTCTCCCTTAAACCCGGCATTCCATATGTTTCCGGCCCAGCCGATACCAGCCACGGCATCCTGCCGGTAATAGCCGCCCAAAAACTGGAAATCGTAATTCCACTTATTGGTTTTGTACAAAAGCGCTCCCACCGATTGCTCCAGCTCTCTTGCCGGTGAAAAGGCCAGTTCCAGGGTATTATTAAAATTCGGGAAATACTGCACCCGCAGGGCATCGGAGCCGGGGCGCTCCTCGTAGTCGAAATCGAGGTAGTTGTACTGGTTAAAGATGTCGTTGGGGTTCCACACCGTGTTCACACCCCAGTTGATGCGTTGCCGCCCCAATCGCACAATCCACTTTTTGCTTTCCCACTGCGCCCAAAGCCGGTCAAAAATGGTGTGCAGCAAAACCTCATCGCTATCCCAATAGGTATAGGAAAGG
>CAZNMG010000242.1:0-4464 GCA_964574075.1 uncultured Owenweeksia sp. | reverse complement strand
AATACATTCCTCCAGGCAATCCAGGCGCATTTCGGAGCGTGGATGGAGGAAAAATGGTATGGAATAGCGCGAGTCGCCCCATTTCTCCCGCGGAGGGTTAACCACACGGTGGGTGGTGCTGCGGAGTTTGTTATTAGTGAGGCGTTGGAGCATATCTCCCACATTTACCACAATCTGCTCGGGAAGAGCGGTCACGGCCACCCATTCCCCTTTTTTGTTTAATACCTGCAAACCTTCGGCACTGGCTCCCATCAAAAGGGTGATGAGGTTTATGTCTTCGTGCTCTGCAGCCCGCACGGCATCATCAGGCGCTTCGGTAATGGGCGGATAGTGTATGGGGCGGAGAATACTGTTGCCGTTATGGATCTTGTCGTCAAAATATTTCTCATCAAGCCCAAGGTAAAGGGCAATGGCTCTCAACATATTTTGCCCGGCTTTTTCAAGGGTTTGGTACACTACCTTTCCAATGCGGTTAAATTCCGGAAGTTCCTTCACCTCCACATTTTCGGGATACTCGCTGGCAATAGGATCATTGTCTTCCACGTATTGACCAAAGTGCCAGAATTCCTTCAAATCACCGGTGTTTCGGCCCTTCGCGTGCTCTTTCCCAAACGAGGTATAGCCGCGCTGGCCTGCCAACCCTTCCACTTCATATTTTTTCTTGGTTTCTTGAGAAAGGGAGAAAAACGCTTTTACCTGCTCATACAGTTTGGCGCTTTCGGCATCACTCAACCCATGATTTCTTACGGCCACAAACCCGATGGTTTCATAGGCTTTTCCTAATTTCTCCACAAAGGCTGCTTTTCTTTCGCTGTTGCCGCTGAGAAAATCTGCCAGGTCTACTGAGGGAATATTGTGATCCGAATTCATTGGTTTAATCTTTGGGCGAAGATAGTCAAGCCGAAAGAAAAAATTTCCAAAACCGAAAGGCAGGATCAGGGGAAATTAGGATAATGTCTCTCCTGAAGGCTACAGACTTCGATACAATAAAGAGTCAGCCGGAACAAGGACATTAAGAGAGCCGGGCAGTACCTTGAAATGAATTTCTTTTCCCAGTTTATACGGTTCCCCGTCAAGGTGTACCTTTTTACTTTTCTGCGTAACTTGAAATTCACTCACCCGAAAAAATTCAGTGTAGCGGGAGTCTGTAATGGCCTTACTGAAGAGCCGGTAAGCCACAAATGGAATTGCGGAGGCAGGAAACCCGCGCAGGACACAAATGTCCATCAGGCCGTCATCAATGCGTGCATTTGGGGCAATGAATGCGTTGTTTCCGTACTGTGATCCGTTGGCCATGGTCACCATAAGCGCCTTTCGGGTAAGGCTTTGCCCCTCCACTTCAAGTTGGTATGTCTTAGGCTTGTACTTAAACCAATGTTCAAGCACAGTGCGTGCATAGGTATGGAATCCTCTTTGGGGGCGCATGGCAAACTCATGCGCTACCAGGGCATCGTAGCCTACCCCGGCCACATTGAGGAATGGATGGTCATTGGCGGTGCACACATCCATTTTCATCACTTCACATTGCAAGAGGCATTGAAGGGCTTTTTCCGGCTGAAGGGGGATTTTCAGGTGGCGACCCAGGCCGTTGCCCGAACCAACAGGTAATATACCCAGGGCCGTGTTGCTGTGCAACAAACCACAGGCAGTTTCATTAACGGTGCCATCGCCTCCCACTGCTATTACGGCCGTGGTTCCCAATTCTGCTGCCTCCCGGGCGAGTTCAGTGGCATGAGACGGACCTTTGGTGAAGGCAAATTCATAGTTTACCCGGGCCTGTGTAAGGTGCTTTTTTATTTGCTCCAGTAGCTTATCCTTCCTCTGGGTTCCGCTGGTAGGATTGATTATTATCCTCCAATTTTTTTGTGCCATGGCCGCTAATTTATCAGTTCATTATGAAGTAATACTTAATTGGGTATTTTTAGCACCCTTCAAGTAGAAATTGTTTAATGAAGTTCAACACAAAAGGCTTTACTCAGGATCAACTTCTCGAACTGTACCGCCAGCTACTGCTGCCCAGGCTCATAGAAGAAAAAATGCTCATCACCCTGCGCCAGGGGCGTATCTCCAAATGGTTCTCAGGCTATGGGCAGGAAGCTATTTCCGTAGGCGCAGCCATGGCCATGGATAAGGATGAATATATTTTGCCGATGCACCGCAACCTGGGAATGTTTACTGCCCGGGGTATTGATCTCTACCGGCTGTTTGCCCAATTTCAGGGCAAGGCAGATGGTTTTACGAAAGGGCGCGACCGCTCATTCCATTTCGGATCAGCAGAACTTAGGATGGTGGGAATGATCTCTCATCTCGGTCCACAAATGGGTATTGCAGATGGTATTGCCCTGGCATCCAAGCTCAGCGGAACTAAGCAGGCAACGCTTGTGGTAACCGGTGATGGCGGATCAAGTCAGGGTGACTTCCACGAAGCGGTAAATGTGGCCTCCGTCTGGAAACTACCCGTAATATTTCTGATCGAAAACAACCAATGGGGGCTTTCCACACCTTCCAGTGAGCAGTTCAACTTCCACAGTTTTATATACAAGGCGATTGGTTATGGTATAAAGGCAAAGAGCGTTGATGGAAATAATATTCTCGAAGTACATCGGGCAGTAACCGAAATCCGTGAGGAGATGCGGGAGGAGCCCGGGCCTTACCTGCTGGAGTGCAAAACTTTCAGAATGCGGGGCCATGAAGAGGCAAGCGGTACCAAATATTACCCGGAAGGGCTGCAGGAAAAATGGGCCAAAAAAGATCCGGTGGAAAATTACCGCAGCTTTTTATTTGAAAAGGGCATTCTGCTTCCGAAGCAAAATGATGAGTGGGTGAGTTCGCTGAAAAAGGATATTGACACGGCTTTCGAAAAGGCATTTGCAGCCCCTGCCATTGAATTCGACCGCAACCGCGAATACAACGACATTTTTACACCCTTTGATACAAAGCCCATTGAGCCCACCGGAAAGCCTGCCGAAATGCGCCTTGTGGATGCGATAAAGGATGGCCTTTACCACGTTTTAAAAAAGCATGAAAACCTGGTGGTAATGGGGCAGGATATTGCTGAATACGGAGGTGTATTTAAGGTTACAGATGGTTTTGTAAAGGAGTTTGGCAAGGAGCGCATCCGCAATACTCCTTTGTGCGAGTCAGCAATAGTGGGAACAGCCCTCGGACTTTCCATCCGCGGGTACAAAGCCGTAATGGAAATGCAGTTTGCTGATTTTGTGACCGAAGGCTTCAATCAGATCATAAACAACCTGGCCAAAATTCACTGGCGCTGGGGACAGAATGCCGATGTGGTGATCCGGATGCCCACAGGAGCCGGGGTAGGGGCAGGGCCTTTTCACTCTCAAAGTAATGAGGCGTGGTTTACCCACACCGCTGGTCTCAAAGTGGTATATCCCGCCTTCCCTGCCGATGCCAAAGGTTTGCTCATTGCAGCCATTGAAGATCCCAACCCCGTAATGTTTTTTGAACATAAGGCGCTGTACCGTTCCGTTTATGGGGAGGTTCCGGAGGGTTATTACAATCTGCCCATCGGAAAAGCGGCTCTTTTACGGGAAGGAAAACAGGTTACTATTGTGACTTACGGCAGTGGCGTACACTGGGCACTGGAATACCTGGATGCCCATCCCGATATTTCTGCTGATGTGATTGACCTGCGCACGCTGGCTCCGCTGGACAGGGAGGCGATCCTGAATTCGGTAAGGAAAACAAACCGTGCCATTGTACTTCAGGAAGATTCGCTCTTTGGAGGGATAGCTTCTGACATTGCCAGCATCATCAACGAAGAATGTTTTCACCAGCTCGATGCCCCGGTTAAAAGAGTGGGAAGCCTCGATACCCCGGTACCTTTTGCTAAGGATCTTGAGAGGGGTTTTTTACCGAAGGAGCGCTTTGCTCTGGCTTTGGAAGAGCTCCTGCAGTTTTAGCGCCCGAGCGCGGGTGAAACTTGTGAAGAACCTTAGTGAGATGCGACTGCTCCAGGTGCGTATAAATTTCGGTGGTAGTGATGCTTTCGTGCCCCAGCATCTGTTGCACCGCCCTGAGGTCGGCACCTCCCTCCACCAAATGTGTGGCAAAGCTATGGCGAAAGGTGTGCGGACTTACGGTTTTGCGGATCCCCGCTTTGGCGGTCTGGGTTTTTATAATGTGGAAGATCATGGCGCGGGTGAGTTTCTTCCCTCTCCGGTTGAGAAACAAAAAATCCTCATGCCCTTTTTGAATGCTTTGATGAACCCTGACCTCATTGCGGTAGAGGTTGATGAATTTCACGGCCATATCGTTTATGGGCACCAGCCGCTCCTTATTGCCCTTGCCCGTAACCCGTATCACATCCTCCTTTAAAAAAAGATCCGAAAGGCGCAGGTTTACAAGCTCCGACACGCGCAGGCCACAGCCGTATAAGGTTTCGAGAATCGCCCGGTTGCGGTGGCCCTCTGGTGCGCCCAATTCTATGGAGTCAATGAT
>CAZNMG010000241.1:0-5881 GCA_964574075.1 uncultured Owenweeksia sp. | reverse complement strand
CCGGTGATCATCGATTCATCGATGCTGGTTTCCCCTTCGGTGATGATGCCATCCACCGGGATTTTATCCCCCGGTTTTACTTTCAGAATATCGTTCAACTGGATTTTATCAATGCTCACTTCAACCTCTTCCCCATCGGTTATTCTTATGGCCTTATTGGGTGCCAGTTTCAGTAATTCCTTTACGGCTGAACTGGTTTTGCTATGGGCCCGCGCTTCCAATAACTGCCCTAACAAGACGAGTGTAAGGATGACCGTAGCGGCCTCAAAATACACGTGCACAGCACCGGACCCGGTTTTAAACTGGGCAGGGAAGAAGTCGGGGAATAACATACCAAAAACGCTGAACAGCCAGGCCACACCGGCACCAATGCCAATTAGGGTAAACATATTGAGATTCCAGGTTTTGATGCTTCTATAGGCGCGTTCAAAAAACATCCAGGTGGCGTAGAACACTACAGGAATCGATAGAACAAACTGAACCCAGTTCCATCCTTTTTGCTCCATCATGTCGTATAATGGATTACCGTGAATCATTTCACTCATCGCAATCAGAAAAATCGGCAGCGTAAAACCAACCGCTATCCAAAATTTCCTGCGTAGTTTCTTATAAGACTTCTCCTCTGCTGAAAGATCGGGCTGTAGCGGTACGAGGTCCATACCGCAGATAGGGCAGGAGCCGGGCTCGTCTTTTACAACTTCAGGATGCATTGGACAGGTCCATTGCTGAGACGAACTGGCAGAGGACAGATTCTGCTCTTCCACCAGGTCCATACCGCAAACGGGGCAATCACCGGGCTTATCATAAGTTTTATCGCCCTCGCAATGCATGGGGCAGTAAAACACACCGGAACCTTTGCCTTTGGGTTTCTCTTGTTTTTTGGGAGTGGAATGTGGGTGGTGATGTTGATGATCACCTGGGGAGTGAATGCTGTATCGGCCGCTATCCTTCTTTAAAGCTTCCTGGAAAGTTTCAATAGGGATATGCGATTCCATCTCGATGGTCGCTTCTGCTTTTTCCAAATCAACTTCGGCTTTCTTCACACCCGCTACATTCGATAATGTCTGCTCTACATGAGAGCGACAGCCGTTGCACGTCATTCCGTGGATATGATAGGTATGCTTCATAGGTTCCCCTGTTTTATCTGCCGTATTCATGCTGCTTTTGCTTTCTAGTGCAAAGCTAACGGCATCCAATGGATGGGGTTTTACGGAATTCTGGAATTGATTTGTAAGAAATCATATTTGCTCCAATAACTTGCGACTCAAGCTTTTGGATCATTTTACTATATGGGCTTGCCGAAATGTTACCGGGATATCCCGGAGACTTCACCCATGCCGGGCATTTTAAGCCTCCAGTTCAAACCTGTTCCATTCCGCAATTTCTGCACCTGCACGATAAGTGCTGTTTAGAAAGGCGGATAAGGTTTCTTCCGGGTTTTTGGATTGTTGTACAACTTTATAAGGAAGTATGAATTCACGTAGCGTTTCATGATAATAAGCACCTTTCGGATCAATTTCAGCATTTTTATATCCATCGGGCGCAGGATACATATAGGCATAGAAAACCGGTTCCGGCAAGGCCTCATTCCCAGGCCAAAAACCACAACTGGATACTTCATGGGAATAGGCCTCTTCGGCAACCCAATCCGGCAGGTGAGGCACCCCTCCGGGATGTTTGGGTGCTTTACGTCCTGAAAAGCGGGAAACAGCAAGGTCAAAACTTCCCCAAAAAAAATGAACGGGGCTGCATTTTCCCTTAAATACACATCTGAATTTTAGGAAGGTATCCTGCATAAATAGCAAAGCCTGATGTAAAGCCCTTACCTGTTTGGTGTCATAAGTGGCGTGTACAGTGTCCCGTGAAAAGGGAATGGGGTTTGGAAGTTCTACAGGCACCGGCATGATCTTCACCTCAATTTGCAGCTCCTTCAATGCTTCGAGGATCTGTTTATAGAAATCGGCAACGGAAATACCTCGGAGGTCAAAAGCCCTGAGTTCTCCTTGGCTGGTAATTATCTTGAGTTGGTGGGTGATAAAGTCGAAATCAATTTGGAAATGCTTTGATCCGTAAGGCATGTTCATGGTAGACAAACCGGTGGAGGTAATATGAAGAGTAATATGCCATGAATGATTGAGCCAGGGGAGGGTGGCCAATTTTATTTTCCCAACTATCTGGGTCCACATATGAAGGGTTTCATAGGTGGCTTTGCCTTTTTCATAGGAGAGGGCCGGCCAGGTTTGCATCATGGATTTGAATAATAGTGGTTGATTGCTGCTGATCAAAGATAATCAGGCAAAGATTAACTACACCTGTTTTTTCCGAAATACAAAATCCCTGAAATTTTCGCGGTTATCCCGGATATATCTGCTTGGTAAGCTTCTTTAAAGGTTGGGGGTTATCTTCCGGAAGACGTTGAGCATAATCCTCAAAAGTTATAACTATACGGGATTACGATCCTCAAAAGTTATGACTATACGGGAATAGAACTTACTTTCCGATACAAAACTTCCCAAAGATATTCCCCAAAATATCCCTATCGGTATCCACTTCACCGATGATGCTCCCGAGGTGTTTCAGCGCTTCCCGAATGTCCATTGCCAGAAAATCACCGCTGATGCCGGTAGCCATTCCTTCCTCCACACGGATGATGTCCTCCAGACTTTGCTGAAGGGCGTGGAAATGCCGTGCATTGGTCACTATGGTTTGGTTGCTGTGGAGCGCGCCCAGGTTTACCTGCTGCGTCAATCGCTGAATAAGTTTTTCAAGTCCTTCTTTTTTGAGTGCGGAGATTGGGATCAGGTTTTCAACCTCACCCAGTTGGTCCAATAGGGAAGCATCTTCAATAAGATCCATTTTATTGGCCAGGATCAATAAGGTCTTATTCTCTGTTTTCTCATTGAGCTGTCGGATTTCCTCTTCAATGAGATCAGCTTTAAACTTTAAACTTTCAACATTAAATAAGTATAATACAATCCTGCTCTGATCAATTTTTTCGAAGGTTTTACGAATGCCGATGCTTTCCACAAGGTCTTCGGTTTCACGGATACCCGCTGTATCAATAAACCTGAATTTCACTCCACCTATGCTGATCTCGTCTTCTATGGCATCGCGGGTGGTACCGGCCACTTCGGTTACAATGGCTTTTTCCTCATTCAGCAAGGCATTGAGTAAGGTAGACTTACCTGCATTGGGCGCGCCAACGATGACTACAGGCACTCCGTTTTTAATCACATTTCCCGTTTCAAAGGAATCCATCAGGCGCTTCACCACGGTTTTGATTTTTAACAGAAGTGCGTTGAGCTGTGTACGATCGGCAAACTCCACATCCTCCTCGGCAAAGTCGAGCTCGAGCTCAATCAGGGAGGCAAAGTTTATCAGTTCCTCCCGCAGTTCTTTTATCTCATTGGAAAAGCCTCCCCGCATCTGCTGCATGGCCACCTGGTGAGCGGCTTTGCTTTCCGATTCTATAAGATCAGCCACAGCTTCGGCCTGGCTCAGGTCCATTTTACCATTTACAAAGGCGCGCATGGTATATTCTCCGGGATCGGCCAGGCGACAACCATTATTCAGCAAAAGCTTAATGATCTGCTCCTGGATATATACCGACCCGTGGCAGGTGATCTCTATCACATCCTCACCGGTGTAGGAGTGAGGGTTGCGGAAGACTCCTGCCATTACTTCATCAATGGTTTGGTTGCCATCCACAATTTTTCCGAAGTGTAGGGTATAGCCTTTGGCTTCCGAAATGGGAGCTTTTTTGAAAGGCTTGAATACTTTTTCAAAAACTGAAAAACTCTCCGGTCCTGAAAGCCTGATCATGGCTATGGCGCCCATTCCCTGGGGGGTAGAGAGGGCACAAATTGTATCGTCCATCCGCATGCCGCGAAAGTAAGGATTTCAGGAGGTCAGATTATAGGTATCAGGCATTACAGCAAAGCACGGGAATCCCTCTCTCGTTGAGGATGAACTCACTGCGCTCCACGTTTCCAAAGTAGCTGTTGTCGCTGGCGGCATGTGCCATTATTGAAAAAAGCTCCACCTTATTATTGGCGGCATATTCAAGGGCCTGTTTGGCATATCCGATACCATATACCCGGGAAGTTTCCTTTACGAGCTCGGTTTTCACACCCTGCTGCTCAAATATTTTCTGTGACTTTTCAAGATTTTGTTTTAGTTGCTCCGGCAGTTCACCTTTTTCAGGATAAAGGACAAACAGAACAACATTACTGTCAAAAACCCCGGCCACCATGGCGGTTTGATTGATCTTCTCCTCAAAATTATCATGGGCAGCAATGGGGAAAAGAATGTTCTTAAAATAAATGAAATCCACTGGGCTCCTGCCCTGAAGTATAAGGGAGGGCAGGGGAATTTTTTGGATGAGTTTAAGGACTTCAGCACCCTGCATGGTGTGAAAAATACCCTTAATGCCATGTGTGGCTATCACCACCAGGTCACTTTGAAGGCGTTTCAACAAACCGGGAATAACCTCCATAAACTCGCCAGTTTCCACCACCAGATTATAATCGCTCTCGCAAACTTCACTCAGCTGTGAAAAATCCTCCAGCTCGTGCTTTACGGATTCGGGACTCTTATTGTCTTGCGGATTTATAACATGCAGCACCTGTAGCGTGGCACCTGCCTTGGCAGCAATGCCACAAGCGTATTTTATGGCAATTTTGGAGGTTTCGGTGAAATCCACCAGCACACTTATATTCTTCATCTACTTGCTCGGTTTTGAAGGTGTAATTTACAAAGCTTTCCGAAAGTCGGGGGCCGGTTGTACGGGAATATTGCCCCGGTACAATAAAAAAGGCCGGTGTGTGCCGGCCTTCGTAACCCCAGAAGGTGATCAATCTATTTTTTTGTCTTCTTGTCGTTATGAAATGTTTTCTTGTTGTAGGGTTCCACATACCCTTCATGATGTTGGGGCTGGTTTACATCCCGGTCATCACCGGCAGGAGCGCGGTTTGGATCGGAGGAAGAATGCTGATTTTCAAATGGAATGCCGGAGCGTTTCTGGCGCTCCTTCTCCAGCTGATCGAGCTTTTCCTTATCTATTTTATTGGCTGGTTTATTTTGATCCTTATCCTTTTTATTTTCCTTTTCAGTAGCCATGGCATTTTGTTTTTCAATGTAATTAGCTAACCGGCCTTTTGCGGTAATGTTTGAAGCGCCACTGCCGGTTATTTCTTCACAATTTTATCTTTGCCCAACTAACTACAGATCATGCAAAAAATACTGGTGGCCAACCGTGGCGAAATAGCCCTGAGGGTAATGAAGTCGGCCCGCGAAATGGGTATTAAAACCGTGGCGGTATATTCTGAAGCCGATCGCAATTCCCCCCATGTGAAATATGCAGATGAAGCAGTAATGATAGGGCCCCCAGCTTCTTCAGAGAGCTACCTGCGTGGCGACAAGATCATAGATGTGTGCAAAAAACTGGGTGTGGATGGCATACATCCGGGTTACGGCTTTCTCTCCGAAAATGCAGACTTTGCCGAAATGGTGGAAAAGGCAGGCCTAAATTTCATTGGCCCCTCGGCTGAGTCGATGCGCATTATGGGCGATAAGCTTTCCGCTAAGGAGGCTGTCAAAAAATACAATATTCCCCTGGTACCCGGAACAGAAGGCGCAATTACCGATCTGGCCAAAGCTAAAAAGCTAAGCGGAGAAATAGGCTTCCCTGTGCTGATAAAAGCCTCGGCAGGAGGAGGGGGAAAGGGGATGCGCATTGTGCATCAACCAGAAGATTTTGAAGCGCAGATGAATACGGCAGTAAATGAAGCCCGTTCGGCTTTTGGCAACGGGGCCGTGTTTATTGAAAAGTATGTGACATCTCCCCGCCATATCGAGATACAGGTGTTGTGCGACAAGTATG
>CAZNMG010000240.1:0-4080 GCA_964574075.1 uncultured Owenweeksia sp. | reverse complement strand
ATTATCGAGGCCATCGCGGAAGTGGTTTTTTACTCTGCGCTTAAAGTGATCTGGTGCGAGTACTTTCATGGCCGGGCCAAAGCCAAGTATTTCACGCTCCAATTCAAAATTGATTTGTACTTCAATGGAAATTACCACACCATGGTTGTTTGACTCCAATACCTGTTGAGAGGGGTGAATAGGTTTGGTTAATACATAAGGTGCATTACCTCGCTCTACAAATAAGGTTACTTTTTCGGGTTGGTTTCCCTCGTTTACCGTTACGCCAATTACGTTTTTAAAGTAGTTGTGCACGTCAAAGTCGGCAGGGTGGTAGGGTTGTGATTTCAGGATGTCGATATCATGAACACGGTCTAAAGCCAATAGCAGTGTAACTTTACCCTTGTTTCGCTTACCAAGTACAAACCACCGGTTTCGGTACTCTTTTAAAAGGTATGGGTGGAAGATAAGCTCCTGGGCATCTCTGGCCCTAAAGCTCTGATAGTTTAATTTCAGACAGAGTTTTTGCTGAATAGCACGGTAGATGATATCGATATGCTCCAAACCTTTTAGATTTTCATTTTTTTCAAAATCTATTACAGGTTCCTGGTGGGTTTTGGCGGTGTGGATTTTATCCTCCAGGCGGTTTACCATGCCACTTATATCCTGAAAGTGGGTGAAGCCTTTAAACTGCTTCAGGATTTCAGTTACCTCCGTTAGTTTGCGTAAGTCCTCGTCTGTAAGAGGGATGTTGGTTATGGAATAGTCGGCATCCTCATAGGTGTAATATTTCTTTTCCAGAACAATTATAGGAGCATTGTAGCCCAGTTTATCGCTACGCATCATTTGAATATCCATCTGAATGGTTCTACGGCTTACCCCTTTATCAATACCTTCATATTCATAAAGGGCTTCTGAGCAGGCGTCAATCAGGTCTTCTAACATCCACTTTCTGAAACGGTTACGGAGGCAATTATCTATGGTTCGGTACCGCACCAGGGCATTACGGTTTACAGGCATGGGTAAATTTTTTACTAAGAAAATGAAAAAAGATTTTACTGCGCAAAAAGACTGCGCAGTGGCATTTCACCTTTGTCCTGTATTTGAAACACACCCCACTGCTCATGATGTGAAAAGAGGCCGGGCAGTGGGGTTATCGAAAAGTTCTTTAAAATATTTACAAAACAGTGCTTTCAGGCACTAAAAATAGTAAGTCGGTTTTTAGCTGAGACCGGATGAGGGTTTCTGTATAGCCCCATGGTATCGCACCTATAGGTGTTGATATGCCGCTCTTTTGACTACTTGATTTACTACCGACTCTACAGGTCATGGGTTCGATTCCCATCCACGCCTCAGCGTGGTAGCTCAGTTGGTTAGAGCAGTAGATTTAGGCTGCGGAGGTTCGACTCCTCCTCCATGCACTGGGCATGGGTAACTCAGTTGGTAGAGTACCTATCTTCCCTCATACGGAAGTTTCGATAGACTGTAAATCTATCCGATCAGGAAGTTGATCACTTCTAAAAAAGATCACCTGAAAGCAGTTTGGTGCAAGCCCGTTTCCTGCCATTTTTATAAATGGCAGAAGACAATCTCCCTTATGCTGTGAAGGCTTGGGGATACCGATTGGTGCGCTTGGCTACTTGGTTGTTCGCTTTTGTGGAATGGAGAAAATGTTTCTCCAAAGGCAACTGCAGGAACAAGCAACTACTCAAACACAGCCTTTCTAAACCGGGCTTCCGTATACTGGGGATGGTTTGTGGCAACTGCTTTCTTTAACACTCCCTAAAGGGGATTTGGTATGAATTTAAAACAAGGCTAAGGTCTTGTACAAGAAAAAAATAGAAAGTTCAATTTATGTTTAACCCAGAGATTGGGAAACCAGTCTCCTAATACTCGAAGCGATGAAACGAGTAAGGATCAACACCGGCCGAATTGGCATGGTGTTCAAAAAAGGTGATTACCAAAGGGTAATTACAGCCGGTACACACTGGCTATCATTTTCAGAAACGGTGCAGGTTTATAACCTCGCACAGCCGTTCCAATCTGAGCATGAGTTAAACCTCTTGCTTAAGGATGAGAAGTTGCGCGATGCACTTATCGTAGTGGAAGTTTCGGATAACGAAATAGCACTGCGCTTTGAGCAAGGTAACTTCAAAACGGTACTGTTGCCGGGGCGTTACGCCTACTGGAAAGGTGTGATCGACTACTCTTTCATCAAAGCAGATTTGAGTAAGGTGGAGATCAATGAGGCCATTAGCCGTGAAGTACTTAAAAGGCCAATAATGCTTCCCTACATAAGGGTATTTAGCGTGGCTTCACATGAAAAAGGAATTTTGTTTGTAGATGGAAAATACATGCAAATTCTGGAGCGTGGTGAGTACTTCTATTGGAACAACAGCATCCCGATTATGGTGCTTAAGTCCGATATGCGCACCCAGCAACTGGAACTTAGCGGGCAAGAAATGCTTACCAAGGATAAGGCAGCTTTGCGGGTGAACTTCACTGCGCAATACAAGGTGACTGATATTGAAAAAGCCTTAGTTGAAAACAAGGATTTTGAGAAGCAGCTACATATGTTGATGCAGCTAGCCTTGAGGGAATTTATTGGCACGCTTACGCTTGATGAATTGCTCGAAAAGAAAGAGGCAATAGCCGAATATGTATTGTCTTCCGTAAAGGAAAAGGCAGTGGAACTGGGTGTAAAAGTAGGCAGCAGTGGTATCAGGGATGTAATCCTTCCCGGTGAGGTGAAGGACATTATGAACCAGGTACTGGTTGCAGAAAAGAAGGCCCAGGCCAATGTTGTAACTAGACGCGAAGAAACAGCCTCCACACGGAGCTTGTTGAATACTGCTAAATTGATGGAGGACAACCCCATGCTATTTAAACTGAAAGAAATGGAATACACTGAAAAGATCGCAGAGAAGATCAACAGTATTTCCCTTTCAGGTGGAAACCAGGTAGTGGATCAGTTGAGAGAAATTTTCTCTCGGTAAAACTACCTTATGATGAAAGATGCCCCTCCGCAGTAATACGGCTGTGGAGGGTTAAGATTGAAATAACTGCTTAGGAGCGCCTTAGCGTGGCGGAGGTGGACTTTCCACCCCCGGCTCGTACCTCGCTACCCCCGCCAGCGGGGGACAGCCTCCGATCATAACTTTTTTAAAATGAAACTTAATTCCAAAGACTTAAAAAATATAAACTTCCCTGAAGGGCCTGCCTTTGGTATCGCGCTGAAGCCTCATACCCAATTGAGCAAATCCCAATACCTGGAAAAGCTAAGGGATGTAATGAAAAACCCCAAGGCCTTTTTAGACGACCCTGATAGTATGGAAGTTGCCAAAGCTTTGGCAGAGGAAGAAGCCCGGGGACCTATTGCGTTGCGCGAAAAACACATCGATTTTAAAATCTATGGTGAAGAAGCGATTGAACAAGGTGCCTTACATCAAATGTACACTGCGATGAAACTGCCCGTTGCAGATTCCGGGGCCTTGATGCCCGATGCACACCAGGGCTACGGTTTGCCTATTGGTGGTGTGCTTGCCACCAAAAACTCTGTAATTCCTTACGGGGTGGGAGTGGATATTGGCTGCCGCATGTGCCTTTCCATTTATGATATGCCCAAAAACCGTTTGGCAGCGGATAAACCAGCATTGATCAAAATGTTGAACAACAACACCCGTTTTGGCAATGCTTCCTTTAATAGAATCATGGACCACGAAATTTTTGAACGTGAGGAATTCAGGGAAATTCAGGTGGTGAAAGACTTGAAGGATCGCGCTTACCGCCAGATTGGATCTTCCGGTGGGGGGAACCACTTTGTGGAGTTTGGTTTAGTACGGATCACAGAAGCTGAAAATGAGTTTAACCTGCCCATTGGAGGATACATGGGTTTGTTGTCTCATTCCGGCTCCAGGGGGCTGGGAGCCAATATTGCGAGGTATTATACCCAGGCCGCGATGACGCAAACCAAACTTCCCCAAGAAGCGCGGCACCTGGCCTGGCTGGATATGGATACTGACGTTGGTAAGGAATACTGGGCGGCCATGAACCTTGCCGGAGATTATGCCTCCGCGTGTCATCACCAAATTCATGAGCGGA
>CAZNMG010000239.1:0-3118 GCA_964574075.1 uncultured Owenweeksia sp. | reverse complement strand
GAGCACCACAAATATTTTAATTTATTGAGCATGTTTTTTCCAGAGAAGTTTTTGATATCTGATCTTAATGTCGGTAATCCATAGCGCGATAATAGTCCAGCCGATTACTGCCGGGTAAAACACCATTCGCATATCGCTATTGAGGTCGTACTGGCTAAAGGCAGGATTGCCGCCATTACCGGGATGAAGACTATCAGTAAGCCGGGGAAGAATGCCGATGAAAACGATCATCATTACAAAGGCAAAAATGTTGTAAACTGCCGCTATCCGGCCTTTTTTCTGAGGATCATCAATGGAGCCGCGAAGCACAAAATAAGCGAGGTAAATAAGCATGGTAACGGCTGTGCCATTCAGCTTCGGGTCATTGGTCCAGAAGGCCCCCCAGGTGAAGCGGGCCCAGATGCTTCCTGTGATCAATCCCAGGGTGGCAAGAAAGAAACCGGACACGGCCAGTTCCCGTGCTTTTAGATCAGAAAGGAGTTTGCTATTATAGAGAAAACCTATGCTGTAAACAAGGGACGCGGCCATCAGGATCATCATTCCAAACCACATGGTAACATGAAAGTAGAGGTTGCGGATGGTTTCATTGAGGATGAAATAGCGGGGCACTTCCCCCATAAAACCAAAATAGATGGTGTAGAAAACTAAAATTACCCCAAGGGCCTTCCACCAGTGCTTAATCATCTGTTGATTTTAGTCGCGCCAAAGGTAAGTAAATAAGAGATAGGAGAGTAGCAAAGTAACCAGTGCCAACATCAGCAAAACCAATAACAGCGGGGCATTTACCTCCCATGAAAATCCAGTAAGTGCGCGTATACTGGTACGGCTCAGAGTGAGCACCTGTGGGTACAAAAGTGGGATGCTGAGGATGGCCGGAAGGGCAGGGTTATCACCGGCTTTCGCGGAAATCGCACTTACAAAGGTGAGTATGGCCGAGAACCCTGCAGAAGCCAGTAGTAGCAACACCAGAAATGCACCAACATCGGCCACCAAATTGCCCAGCAAAAACATAAAGATCAACAGGCCTACCAGGCCTATCATAAAGAGGTAGAAAAAATTGTAAAGGGTTTTTCCGATGATAAGCACCTGTGGCTTTACCATTTGGTAGTAAAGCAAAAACCTGCGGTCAGCTTCGTTTTGAAAGCTTCGGAAAGCCGCCTGTATCGCGGCAAAGATAAGAATGATCCAGTAGAGGGCATTCCAGGTTTCGGCACTGATAATGCCATTAAAAACCAAGTAGCTCATATAAGTAGTGGTGACCACGTAGAGCAACACGGCCAGAAAACTTTGGCGCCTGCGCCATTCCAGCAAAAAACTGAGTTTGAAGATCTCGGAGACCTGCCTGACCATGCCGCAAAGGTAAGAGCTAGGGATATGCTATAAAGAATCCTTCACACCATTTAGAATGATTGTAAATTCAACTACTTCTATCCACGGGCTTCTTCTTTCGCCAGCCGTTCGCCTTTCACATCAATTGACTTATCCCCCAGTATATCCTCAATGTAGATCATCTGGATCATCACCATGATGACAGCTATTATCGGGGTGGCAAATATGAGACCCAGGCCACCTACCAGCAGGGCCAGTAGTATTTGTGAAAAGAGCGTCATAGCCAGGGGTATTTGTATCTGTTTTTTCATAATAAACGGGGTGATCAGATTGCTTTCCACCGTTTGAACACCGATGTATAGAAGTATTACATAGAAGCCTAACGAAGGATCCTGAACATAGCCTACCAGAAAGGCCGGAACGATAGCCAGCAAGGGACCAAAATTAGGAATGAATGAAAGTAAGCCTGCAATAAGGGCAAGTGTCACAAACAGAGGAACTCCCAATGCCCACAGACCTATAAAAGAGAGGACGGCTACTACGAGCATGGAGATTATCTTTCCAAAGAGCCACAGCCGTATAGTGATTCCGCTGGCATCCACTACTTCCCGTGCACGCTTTCTCTTTTGCTGGGGAACAAGAGCCACTATACCCTTTTTGTAAGGTTCGGGATTGGCCATAAAAAATAATCCCAATAGAAAGACGACATACAAATCGCCCAGGATACCCAAAGTGGTGGAGAAGAAGCTTCTGAAGGCTTTTTGAAAGGGTTGACTACCCGTGCCCTGGGAGGGTGGGGAGTTTTGCTGAGAATTTCCCGCAGATTGGGTGCCGGTCTTCTCCGTGCTGCTTGAGCTATCTGATTGAAGGCTGGTATTTTGTTGAGATTCGGATGCTTCAGGCGTGGAAGCAGAACCGATATCAAACGGAATTTGCTGAAGTATAAACCGGCCGGTCTTTGATTGTTGCAGTTGCCCCTGAACCTTCTTTGCAGCCTGGGGAATTTGCCTTGATAGTTTATCAACCTGGTCGGAAACCTTTGGCTGAAGAATGAAAACAAGGCCTGCAAAAATCCCCACCACCAGCAGGGCTGCCACAGGTAAAGAAAACTTAAAGGGCAAATTTGATTTTTTCGAAATCCACCGCGCGATGCCACGGAAGAAAATGGCCACCATCATCCCTGCAAATACCAGCAGGAACACCTTAACGGCATAGACGAGGAGGAGAATAATAAGTACAATAGTTGTAGCTAAGCCAAGTACTATTTTGGCCTTCTGAAGAAACTCCTGCCTTTCCTGTGGATGCATAATTTTTCGGATATCTGTTTACTGGAAAAAATAAAACCGGAGTGTTACTTCCGGTTTTACTAATTGGATTGGTTATCCCGGTTTACATTTTGCTCTTTCTGGTTTCCTCTTCCTTCTTGCTGATCACCATTCCTTTTTGATCATACAGGATTTCAATTTCCCGTCCATCTTCATGTTCAAGTTCCACTTCATAAAAGGTTTCCCCCTCGCGGTCCATTTCATCAACATCCTCCAGCTCCCAATCGGCATAATTGGCTTTCACATCTCTGAAAGCCTCTTCAGGTAATTCTTCACCTTCAATATCCACTTTGGTTTCTATTTCTTTCCCATCCGCAGTGTAGGTGCTTTCCTTTTCTCTTCCATCTTCCATGTATTCCACTTCAAAATTACCGTCTTCTGTTTCCCACTCCACCTCTGTGGCGTCCGGGTGGTTCATTTTAAATGCCTGTTTTACAGTTTCCGGAATGTTCTCTCCCCCTTCA
>CAZNMG010000238.1:0-5484 GCA_964574075.1 uncultured Owenweeksia sp. | reverse complement strand
TGCCAGCCGGGGCGAAACTGCGGATAAAACCGTTTTCCAATCCGGGCAAATAGGGATCATCTTTAGTTGCCCGGCCAAAAGCAGTAACGGTATTAATACTGACCACCCCCAGGCCTTCAATGCCCAACCACACCAGCCCATCAGGCGCCTGATAAACAAGGCTCGTATGGCCAGCGTTGACTTCCTCTTCTCCAGGCCAGGTAAGCTCGTTGACAATCGGTTCCAACAGTTCGCCCTCCAGACTAAGGCGTGCAAGGCCCTGCCCCCATACAGCCGCCCATAACTCATTGTTGTTTACCAAAGCCAGACTGTGTACTGGCGCCTGTCCTTTAAAAAAGGGCTTTATTCGCTCCTCTGTAATATTAAACCGACATATGACATTCCCGATGGCGAGCCACAATTGGCCTTCATGTAGTGGTCCTACCTGGCCAAATATTTCATTGGGGCCCGAACTTACCGGTAGCTCCCTAAGCACTCCTGTGACAAGTTGCAACTCAACAAGCCTTCCTTCAAGAGTTGCTGCCCACAAGCGGTCACCGTTTAGATAAAGACAGTGCTTATCCGAGCGAAAAAGCCGCTGTGTGCTATATAGGGGGGTGCTTTTTCCGGTACTGAGGTCGAGTGTTGAAAAACCCGCACCTTGCTCCAGATACACCAGTTTTCCCCGCCATATACCGACAGGCACTGTGGTCGTTTCGTCCGGCAATTTGTGCCCTTTAAAATATCGTGATAATCGTTTCCGGGCCGCCAGGAACACGTTAATTCCCCGGTCGGTGGCTATCCAGATGTTGCCTTCGCCATCCTCCACAAGACCCCGAACCGCATTTGCAGCCAGGCTGCTACTGTCTGAAATGTGATGTTTAAAAACCTCGAATGAATGAGGAGTAAGCCTGTTGAGGCCATCACCGGTGCCGGCCCACACATAGCCCCTCGTATCCTGCAACACATGATACACGGAGCTTTGGGAAAGCCCTTCATTTACCGTGTACGTCTGCATAGGATAGCGGTGGAGGCCTTGAGCGCTGAGGCCCAAAACCAGCAAAACCAAATTACAGGTGCTCCACCACCGGACACCACCGTTCATTAGCAGCCATTTAGTGGTAAATGTAGAAACTGCACTCCTGGTAAACAGTCATCCTTTCCCTACAAGCCAAAAATGGTGGTGTAACGAAAAAATTCCGGCCCCACCATGACGCTTTGACGACAGGTGAAAACCGGAATTAATTAAATTTTAAGATAGCTCTTACAAAAGCAGGAGCTTACCGCTTCCAATTGTAGCGTGGCCTTCGCTCAAAGTATAAAAATAGGCGCCTGCCGGAATATTCTCGCGGTCTAATTGTACCTCAGGTCCGCTTATCGCAATCTTGGTAATACGGGCACCGCTTAAGCTGAAAAGCTGCAGTGTACAGGTATTTGTACCATCGGGCATATCGATAAAAAGAGTGTGGGTGGCGGGATTGGGAGCCAGAGAAATCCCGGAAAGTAATTCCGGTTGGCTCATAACATTGGCACCATCGAGCAACACGATAGTATTGTCGCTGTGCTTGTGCACTGCCAGTAGGCGCAGAGGATTGGTGATAAACCAGCTGTAATCTACCTCGTTATTCCCAAAATCATTAGCCACCCGCACCACATCAGTATAGGTGTTGTAGGGTGTAATAAAAGTGCCGTAGGCATCATAAGTTACAGTAACCTGGTTTGGGCTGTCGCCTACCTTTTGCCAGGTATCAGTGGCGGTTGTTCCCATGCTCATGGGAAAAATCAAACGGGTTGCCGGATTGGGAGAGTAGTCCTGTCCGCTTCCCGGAGCCGGAATAGAAGAAGCCAATTCTTCCATTTTGGCAGGTGAATAATTCCGGTAAGTATACATTGTGTTTCCGCCTGCCGATATCGTGAAGCAAAAGTTGGCAGCTCCAAAACTGGCCGCATAAGCGCTTGTGGTGGGATCAATTACAGTCATTGTGCCCATCTGGCTAAAACTCAGCGCAGAATAGTCCCAGCTTTGACTGGGACCCGCACTCCCGGGAGTTGTTGCAGCTGTACTTACGCCCACCGGGGAGGTAAATCCCGCAGCTACGCGGTTACTGCCATCCTGAATTACAGGCTGGGCCAGTATTGTACTGCCTGAAAAGCAACACATAAGGAATAAAGACTTTTTCATATTTTATTTTTTATTTAAATGGAAGGTTATAGAAGTGAAAAACGGTTTACACTCTTTGGGCTCATAGTAATCAGGTAGCTACCATCGGGGCTGAAGGAGTAGCGATAATCCTTCTCTTTTTTATAGAGCATTTTTTCGGTTCCGTTCAACAGAGAAACCACCCTTAGCTCATCGTCATTCATTATCAGAAGATGATCACCATGCACAGGGCAGCCGTTGTAAGGCTCTTTCATTTTTATGAAATACGTAGACTGACCAGAGGCGTTAACCATAGCAAAGCCTTTTTCACCCATTATACCAATATTGTCTCCGACATCATATAGCTCCTTGGCCTCGCCAGTTTTTAAATCTCCTAATTTTGCCTCATACTTTACGGCCCCCGTATTAACATCAAAGGCATAAAACTTTTTCTCATCAGCTACGTACACCGTATTCTCTTTCACAACAGGCCTGGTAATACGGTCATTCAATTTTTCGCTTTTCCACACGAAATTACCCGTGGCCGCATCATACACTTCAATGCGGAAGGGATCCATCCATTTATACTTATTGAAGGAGCCCTCACTGGTGGAGCCCTGCGTATTTATCTGCCCTCCCAGCTGCAGCACCAACTTTCCATCAGCCAGCGCCATTGTAGGAACAGCATCGGGTTTTGAGTCCATTTCCCTTGACCATTGCACGGTACCATCTTCCATTCTTCTCTTTTCCAGGATAACTTTGGACGAACCCTGTTTAAAGCGAACCAGGTACACATCGCCCCCATCAACAAGCGGGTGCGCCACTCCGTCATAAAAGAAGGCGTCACCTCCTATGAGGATCTTGTGATCAAAAAGGTCAAACTCGGCCGTCCACAACTTGCTACCCGATTTCAGGTCAAATACCTGCATACCATTTATCAGGCAAAAAATACGATCACCCTCCACATACATTTCGCTAATGATCTGCCCTGTAACATGCTTTTGAGGAATCACTCCAAAATATTCTGTTTCCCAAAGCAACTCCCCAGTGGCGGCATTCAGCTTCATCAATTGATTTTTAAAACCACTGAAGAGGGCTCCCCAACTGGTTTTATAATTTACAAGGATCAATTCATTGCTTTCGGGCAGGTATTGCCAATCAGCCAGGGCACCTGTAAAGCGGGCTTGCTCCCATTGAGTTTCTCCGCTGCGCGCATCAAGTGCCACAAGCCCGTTTTTAGTGATAACGGCAAATGCTTTGAGGTTGGGAAAATAAACGGTGGAGTAAATATTGACTCCTTCAAACCGGTCCGTTTTCCATAGTACCTTACCATTGGTGATGTCAATACACAGTATATTATCTTTTCCGCTTTTCTTATCGGCAAGGAAGAGAACGCCTGCCTCCTCCATAAAATACTGGCTTTCGCATGATTTTACTTCAGCCAGTTCCTTAAAGGTGCCGCTCCATACCTTTTGCCCATCCTCACCACTCAGTACGCAGATGTCTTTTTTGGTTGTGCCGATAATATATTTGCCGTCCGTGGATTCATAGCGGAGAAAATCAGCGCCATTATCAAATTCGGCCTGCCAGCTTTGGCTATGGGCCAATACGAAGAAACAGCCGACTAACATCAGGCTCAGAGGTAATCTTAAATTCATAGCGGTAAGATTTTAGTTTGCTCAAATGTAGATCGTCAGTGGGTGCGAAGAAATCACCAAATAGTAGTATTTATGCTTATCCCCCTGGCCTTGAGCCAAAAGCAAAACCCAAATGTCCGGACTTTTGGTTCTTATGTAAGAAAGGGTGCTGGTGGTTTATTGGCCATTATCTAGAGCCTGAATTTCTCTTGTTTATGCTGTAATGGTTAGGAGATCGGGGCTCGGCATCGGAGATTTTTTGAGCGGCTTCAGAGATTGGCCGAACCAGCAAAGCACAATCTTCAGAGGGTTTTACTACAATCGTTTTTTACCTTCGTAGAAAATCCCAAATATGCCTATCCAGAAACCATTCAACCTTCATAAGTGGATCGAGGAAAACCGGAACCTGCTAAAGCCCCCTGTGGGCAATAAAAACCTGTACCCCGAAGGCACCGATTATATTGTAATGATAGTAGGCGGGCCCAACGCCCGTAAAGACTACCACTACAATGAAACGGAAGAACTCTTTTACCAACTGGAAGGGAATATAACGGTGACCATTCAGGAAGACGGCCAGGCGAAATCCCTCCAACTGGGACCGGGAGATATTTACCTTCACCCTCCCCGTGTGCCCCACAATCCTGTGCGTGAAGCAGGTTCTATAGGTCTGGTGGTGGAGCGGGTTCGCAAACCTGATCATACTGATGGGCTGCTTTGGTTTTGTGACAATTGCAACCACAAACTGCACGAAACCTATTTTCATCTTGACAATATTGAAAAGGACTTTTTGCCCCGTTTTAAGGAATTCTACGAAAGTGAGGCCATGCGCACCTGTGAAAATTGCGGTCAGGTGATGGAGGTGGATGAAAGATTCAGGGATTAGCCAACTGGAACAGCCGGGTCTTCGTCAGTTCCTAAAAATATGAGAATGAAACTATTCTACAGAAGCCTCTTTTTAGCAATTTTGCTGGGCCTTATACCTCTGTCCTGCGATAACTGTCTGAGTAATTCCTGTGGCTGTAATCCCCCAAAACCCCCCAGGGATTTTGAGATTAAAGATCTTGGTGTTAAAACTGTCGAGCTGGAAACGGAAATTGAAATCGATACTTCAAACTTCTACAGCGCTGACAGTGCGCTCAAAGTGTTTTTTATAAAGGAAATACAGGTGGTTGTCGCTCCTGTAAAAAGCATCGGTTTAGGTTTAACCCCCCAACTTTACGCCTGTAGTCCCAAAGAACCTTCAAGTATTCATCGCTTCACCTCGGTACAATTGATTTCAAACAGGCAGTTTTACGATTATTCCTCACAGGACACCGTACAGATAGGGGAAGACATTAGTAACATTTTTAATATGTCCAGCAATTATTATAAGTCCAGCTACATTCCCATATCTGAATTTCTGAATAGCCATCCTGGTCCGATAAATCATGAAGAATATTTCCTTAAGTTAAAACAACCGCCTCACCAGCCAATGACCTTTAACTTTGACCTGAAAGTAACGCTATCCGATGGCCGTGAATTTGTATTTCCGAATGAGATATTAAAGGTCTATTGAGTCTCCTTGCCGATAATAAGCCCCCAACCAGCCTTACTCCACCATATCCCCAAAATGCATATTCCCATGATGAGGGTGCTTAGATTCAAAACAGATTTTTGATATGATCAATATCAGGGCAGCTATTCAGCACAGAGTGGAATTGTTGAAAAACAGAATACATCAGGCTATTG
>CAZNMG010000237.1:0-6320 GCA_964574075.1 uncultured Owenweeksia sp. | reverse complement strand
GCTACCCCACCTCCATACCCTCATCCTGAGTAAAAATGAATTACAGCAGTTTCCTGGATTTCTGAAGGACGCTCCAAACCTCCGGATATTGATCTTAGATCGCAATCCTATCGACAGCCTGCCAGCGGCAATTAAACATTTTGAAAAACTGGAGCACCTCGACCTGTGGGATAGCGAACTGGAGTACATCGACTCTGCCATCACCGCCTCACCGGCACTCCATTTTATTGATGTGCGAAACACCTACTTTAAAACTGCCGACCTTGAGTGGTTAATAAAAGAAATGCCGCAACTGGAGTTGAAAAGCTCCTACGGCTGCAACTGTGATTAAGGAAAGTTTAGCCCTTGTAGCCGAACCTCTTCAGCTCCTGCTCACTGGATCGCCAGTTCTTCCGCACCTTCACAAAAAGGTCGAGAAAAACCTTTTTCTTAAAAAATACCTCCATTCTTTTGCGGGCATCAGTGCCGGTACGCTTAATCATCTTTCCCTGGTGCCCTATTATTATACCCTTCTGCGTATCGCGTTCGGTATAAATAACTGCCCGTATACGAATGATTTCCTCTTCCTCCTTAAATTCCTCTACATCCACCTCCACAGCATAGGGAATTTCCTTGCCGTAGTGTTTCAGTATTTGCTCCCGTATCATTTCCGAAACAAAAAACCGCTCATTCTTGTCGCTCAGTTCTTCCTTAGAAAAGTAGGGTGGCGACTCCGGCAGTAGCTCTAAAATACGGGTGAGAACATTCTGAGTATTGAATTTTGACAAAGCCGCAATGGGATAAATTTCCGCCCGGGAAAGCCTTTCACGCCAAAAATCAAGGAGTTTCTCCAGTTTCTGCTGATTAATGAGATCGATCTTATTAATAAGGAGCAGGAGCGGAACCTCTGATTTTTGGAGTTTCTCTAAAAATCGGGAATCCTTCAGTTCATTCTCCTCAGGCTCCACTAGCAGCAAAAACACATCGGCATCTTCAAAGGAAGCATTCACAAAATCCATCATACTTTCCTGAAGCGCATAGGCAGGCTGTATTATTCCGGGGGTGTCCGAAAACACGACCTGGTAATTTTCATCATTGAGCAAACCAAGGATACGGTGCCGTGTAGTTTGCGCCTTGGGTGTGGTAATGGAAAGATCCGTCCCTAAAAAGGCATTCATCAATGTGGATTTGCCCACATTGGGATTGCCGATAATATTTACAAAACCTGATTTATGCTCGCTCATGCCATGTTTAAACCTGCAAAGTTCGTTAAAAGTTGGATGGCGCAGTCATTCCTGACTATCCTAAGAGGATAAGCCATCGATATAAATCTGGAAGCCCTACGGAAATTTTCATTCGTGTTCTGCTATTGTGTGCAGGAACCGCCAGACAAAGAGTAATGGCTATGACCTCGTGATGCCACGGGTTATTTCTGGCAAAGGAATCAGGTTTGACCGGGTAATAAATTCCCCACTATTCAATATATTGCCACGATTTTTCATAAGAATATACCTACATGGATACGGAACAAGAGAATTTGGAAGTTTTACTCGTGGAAGATAACGAGAATGATGCGGAGTTGGCCATGATGGTAATGAGAGAGAATAATCTGATCAATCAGATATTGTGGCTAAAGGATGGAGAGGAAGCGCTGGATTATTTACTGGGGAACGGAGCGTCTCTTAGGCCGGCACGAAATCAATTACCCAAGGTTGTTTTGCTGGATATTAAGATGCCCAAGATTGATGGTTTGGAAGTGCTGAGGAGATTAAGAGCGAATCCGCAAACGAAGTTATTACCTATAGTGATTCTTACTTCATCAAGAGAAGAAAGAGATATAATGGAAAGCTACGAGCTTTGCGTAAACAGCTATATAGTAAAACCTGTAGAGTTTGAAAGCTATACAGAGTGTATTAAGGATCTTGGATATTATTGGACTCTGCATAACCAAAGCCCTTATTAATGGATCAGGAGAATACATCTGAATTCAGCAGAAAGAAAATTACCTTCAGTATTTTAATTCTTGAAGATGTGGAAAGTGATGCAGAACTACTTCAGCAACACATCACTGATATGGGCTTCGTCTGCAAATATAAAGTGGTCTCCACCAAACAAGGTTTTGAAGATGGCCTAAAAGCACTGGCTCCGGATATTGTTTTTGCTGATTTTAATCTACCCACATTTGATGGGGTTCAGGCCTTGGAAATACTGCGTAAGGATGATAAGATAACTCCCTTTATTTTTATAACCGGCTTTCTCCAAACTGAATATGCTGTAAAGGCCATTCGGCTAGGAGCTACGGATTTTATTCTGAAAAATAATCTGGAACAGCTTCCGGCCGCCATGTTGAAAGCCCTCCGCGAAAAAAAGGAGCGCCTGAAAAAACTGCAAATTCAGCAACAACTTGTTGAGAGCGAAAAACGCTTTAGAGCGTTGGTGCAAAAAGGTAATGATATTATCGCCATTCTCGATGTTTCGGGAAATATAAAATTTATAAGTGAGTCTATTGAGCGTATCCTGGGCCTCTCTGTAGATCAGCTTCATGGCAAAAATCTTATGGACCTGATTCATCCGGACGACAAGGAGGCCATAAAATCGCAGTTTTACTCACTGATTGTAAGGCCCGAGGTAAAATTAAAGCCTTACAGGATAAAAGATTCAAAGGGCAACTGGCGCTACCTTGAAACGCATATCACCAATAGGTTAGGCGACTCTTCCGTTAAGGGAATAATAGCCAATACGAGGGATGTAAGCCAGAATATTGAACAGGAAAAACTACTGGAGTTGAATAATGATCTTTACCATTTTGCTGCTATAGCTGGCAAGGATCAGACCTATGATTGGAATCTGGTAACCCAGGAAGTATATAGACCGGACAAAAATGAAAACTTACCTGACCCTGGTGAGGAAAATAGTGATAATACCTATTTCTGGCGAAAAGGGATTCATCCGGAAGATAAAGACGCAGTATTGGAAAGCCTGAGGAACAGCTTTGGTAATCCTAACGAAGATTTTTGGAAGCATATCTATCGATATGAAAATAAAGAAGGAGACTATGGTTATCTCTTTGACAAAGGATATATAATGAGGGATGAGAAAGGTAAAGCTATCCGAATGGTGGGTTACGCCACCGATATTACCGAAAGTATGGAAAATAGGATTCAAACATGATCCACCCTTTGATACGCGATGATGGTGATGTTATTCTAAATTATTTCGGGGAATTCAAACATTATATAGAAACTAAGATATGTATAATAGAGTCTTTTGCATTCTAATTGGCACTGCCCTCTTCCTGTTACCCCATTCAGCATATACACAATCTGACACAGTTTCCACTACAGCTTTAAAAAATCTCAGCCTGGAAGAATTAATGAATGTTATGGTAACCTCCGTTTCCAAAAAGGAGGAAAAATTAATAGAAGCAGCATCAGCAATACAGGTTATCACCGCTGAAGATATTCAAAACTCAGGGGTAAGGACAATTCCCGAGGCATTAAGGCTGGCTTCAAATTTACAGGTAGCCCAGGTCAATGGCAGCCAGTGGGCCATTAGTGCCCGAGGGTTTAACAATGTCCAGGCCAACAAGCTCTTGGTCCTGATAGATGGACGGACGGTTTACAGCCTTCTATATGGTGGTGTTTGGTGGGACGTTCAGAATGTAATGCTGGAAGATATAGACCGGATAGAAGTGATAAGCGGGCCGGGCGGTTCTTTATGGGGGGCCAATGCTGTTAATGGGGTCATCAATATTATTACCAAATCCTCCAAAGAAACTCAGGGACTGTTTGTAGAAGTGGGGTACGGAAACACTACCAGTGATGCTACGCCATTATTACCGTATTATGATGGGGAATATACAGCAGCCCTCCGATATGGAGGCGAGTTGAACGAGGATTTTACCTACCGTGTATATGGTATGGGCTTCCACATCAATCATACCCTGGATACCAACCGCAAATCTGCTGCGGATGATTGGGCGATGTTAAAAGGCGGTTTTCGGGCCGACTGGGAGGCCTCCCAAAAAAGTACTGTCACTTTTATAGGAAATATCTACGGTGGCACTTCTAACCCCGATGGAGCAGAAACCCCTGCCATCACCAAAGGAGATAATTTCCTGGTAAACTGGAAGCGTGAAAATTCGAGCACTTCGCAATTTCAGCTACAAACCTATTATGACCATACCTGGCGCAACTTTGGCAATACTTTTACTGAAGATGTCAAAACCCTTGATATAGAAGCGCAGAACTATCATCAATTGGGCAGCAGGCACGAATTGAACTATGGCACCGGGGCAAGATTAATAGCCCACAAGATGAATAATCTTGAGTTGTTTGGCTTTTTTCCCGCATACAAAAACCTGTACGTTTTCAACACATTCCTCCAGTACGATTTTATGCTTATTCCCGACAAGCTCAAATACACCATAGGTACAAAACTCGAATATAATAGCTATACCCAATTTCAGCACCAGCCCAATACCCGGCTTACCTGGTTGGCTACTGACAACCTGAGCGTGTGGGCGGCTTATTCCCGTGCAGTGAGGAATCCCTCAAGGTTCGACCGGGAATTAGGATATTACCTGACGCCTGATCAAGGTTTAATATTAGGCAATCCTGATTTTCGTTCTGAAGTACTAGATGCCTTCGAATTTGGATTGCATTATCAGCCGAATGAAAATTACTTTTTTTCCGCAGCCACCTTTTACAACATATATGACCACGTGAGAAGTGCAGAACCAACAGACTTAACAGTATTTCCCATAATACTAAGCAATGGCGTCAGGGGTGAGTCTTTTGGATTTGAATTTTCCGGTAACGCTTACATCACGCCCTGGTTAAATATGCGCGGTGGATATACCCTCTTTAAAAAGAATTTGTACCTGAAGCCCGGAAGTAAAGACCTAAATGAAGCCAGTGCTGAAAGTAATGACCCTATGCACCAACTGTTGTTGCAGGCCAATGTAGAAACAGCCTGGGACGTTGAAATAGGAACAGTTTTCCGGTACATTGCATTTTTGCCCGATCCGTTTGTGGAAACTTATGCAGCACTGGATATTAGGCTTGCATGGGCAGTTAATGAAAACCTCGAGTTGAGTCTGGTGGGTCAGGATCTCTTATCACCCTATCATACCGAGTATATCACCGACAAACCTCAGCGCCTCATTGCAAGAAGCTTATTCGGAAAAATCACATGTCGGTTTTAGCTAAAGTTCGACATATCGGGTTTATATGGTTTTTGTTGATCGGTACTGTGCTCTCAGCCCAGGCTCCTGTTGAGGAATACAAAATAAAGGCCGCATTCATTTTCAACTTTACCCAATTTGTGAACTGGCCCGAACAGAGCCTTGGGCCGCCAGGGTCGCCATTTGTTATCGGAATATTAGGTGAAGATCCCTTCGAGGGTTATCTTCAGGAAATTATTAAAGGTGAATCTGTAAAGGGGCATCCGCTGGTTATAAGGCATTTTAAAAATGTTGAGGACGTCAAATCTTGCCATGTCTTATTCATTGATATAAAAGGCAATGATGATGCAATATTAAAGAAGCTTGAAGGGCGCAACATCCTTACAATTTCTGAAGAGGAAAAATTTGCCCACGATGGCGGCATGGTTCGGATCTATACCAAACAAAACAAAATTCAAATTCAAATTAATCCTGAGGCGGCAAATAAGGCGAGCCTCACGATAAGCTCAAAGCTGCTGAAACTGGTGGAAATCGTAAAATCAGACTAGATGTTCAGAAGTACCAACATCCAGTTGACTCTTATGCGGGTGATAATGGCCGTGAGCGGAATAGTTGTGATCCTCACCTGCCTGGCATTCTTTATATATGAATATTACTCCTTCCGCGAGCGCTCATTACAGGAGCTACAGACTTATGGAAACATCATAGCCAATAACAGCACTGCTGCGCTCGCCTTTAACAGCCCGGAAGATGCTGAGGAGATCCTGGCCGGATTAGAAGCGGAGCCCAGCATTATAGCGGCCAGTATTTATGATAGAAAGGGCAACTACTTCTGCAGTTATCCTTCAAACCTTAAGGAGCATCAGTTTCCTGAAGAACCAGGCCATGCCGGTTACAGTTTTGTGGGCGACCATCTCACCGGTTATCATCTTATTGAGCACAGCGGAACCCTTCTGGGCACTTTATACCTGCAGTCGGACCTTAGGGAATTAAACAGCCGGGTCCGAATTTATGGTGTTGGTGTAATTCTGATTTTGTTATTCGCCTTTTTATTGGCATACATTCTATCGAAATATTTCCAAAGAAGTATTTCAAAACCTATACTGGCTTTGGCGGAAACTGCAAATACCGTGTCCTATAACAATGATTATAGCGT
>CAZNMG010000236.1:0-2567 GCA_964574075.1 uncultured Owenweeksia sp. | reverse complement strand
GTTGGATTAGACATTGGAACAACAAAAATAGCCTGTTTAATTGGCAGGATAACCGAATTCGGTAAAATTGAGATCATAGGAGTTGGTAAATCCGAGTCGCTGGGTGTAAGCCGTGGCGTGGTAGCAAATATCGACCGCACCGTTGATTCTATTCAGCGCGCCGTAGAAATGGCTTCCGAAAAATCGGGGGTTGAAGTAGGACTGGTGCATGTAGGTATTGCCGGGCAGCACATCCGCAGCTTGCAGCACCGCGGAATACTAACGCGAAAAGTGAACCAGCACGATGAGGAGATCGGCCAGGACGATATTGATAACCTTATTGCCGATATGCACAAACTGGTTATGCACCCCGGCGAGGAAATTATTCATGTGCTTCCGCAGGAATATATTGTAGACAACGAGCAGGGAATTAAAGACCCTATCGGAATGTCGGGTATACGCCTCGAAGCCAACTTTCACATAATTGTAGGCCAGATAATGGCAGCCAAAAACATATACCGCTGCGTTTCCAAAGCAGGCCTCGAAGTTGCAAACCTTATTCTGGAGCCTTTGGCCAGTGCCGATGCGGTGCTTAGCCAGGAGGAGAAAGAAGCCGGTGTTGTGCTTGTCGATATAGGTGGTGGTACTACCGATATTGCCATTTTTCAGGATGGTATTATCCGTCATACCGCAGTAATCCCTTTCGGGGGAAATGTGATTACCGATGATATTGCTACCGGTTGCACCATCATGCGCAAACACGCCGAACAATTGAAAGTAAAGTTTGGATCTGCCCTTAGCTCCGAGAGTATGGACAACCAGATAGTTTGTATTCCCGGCCTTCGCGGAAGGGAACCAAAGGAGATCTCCGTACGAAATCTTTCCTCTGTTATTCAGGCGAGGATGGAAGAGATAATCGAACACGTGATCTATGAAATTAAGAATTCGGGCTATGAGAAAAAATTAATTGCCGGAATTGTACTTACCGGTGGTGGTTCCATGTTAAAACACCTGCCCCAGTTATTTGAGTATATGAGCGGAATGGATACGCGCATTGGCTATCCAAGTGAACACCTTGGAAAAGAAAATGCACCGGAAGTATCCAGCCCAATGCATTCTACCGGTGTTGGACTCGTGTTAAAAGGCCTCGAATTCCAGCGGAAACACAATCAAACACACATCAAAAAGACCGTGGTGCGCGGTGGTCACAAAGAAAAACTCGGCCTCTTCGACAGGATACTGGCGCAGGGGCAGAAGTTTTTTAATGAAGACGATATATAATAACAGAAGAATAATAAGAACCTATAAAACACACATACTATGAATTTTGACATGCCAAAAGATCAGTCCTCGATCATCAAGGTGATTGGAGTAGGTGGTGGGGGTAGCAATGCCGTAAACCACATGTACGAATCAGGCATCAAAGGGGTAGACTTTATTGTTTGCAACACCGATGCCCAGGCCCTGGATATTAGTCCGGTGCCGGTAAAAGTTCAGCTGGGCGCAAGCTTAACTGAAGGCCGGGGTGCAGGCTCTATTCCCGAAGTCGGAAAGAACGCAGCCATAGAGAATATTGACGATATAAAAGAGATACTCGAAAAAAACACAACAATGGTCTTTGTAACTGCGGGTATGGGTGGCGGAACCGGTACGGGTGCCGCTCCTATAATAGCTCAGGCTGCAAAGGACATGGGTATTTTGACCGTTGGTATCGTTACCATTCCCTTTCTCTTTGAAGGGCGTAAGCGTAAAATACAGGCCGAAGAGGGTTTGCGTGCGATGCGCGAAGCGGTTGATACTCTCCTTGTTATTAAAAATGACAAACTCCGCGAAATCCACGGGAACCTTTCGCTAAAGGATGCCTTTGCCCAGGCTGATAATATATTGTCAACCGCCGCCAAAGGAATAGCCGAACTTATTTCGGTAACCGGAGCGATCAATGTGGACATGAATGATGTGAATACAGTTATGCGCGACAGCGGTGTGGCTATTATGGGCCAGGCAACTGCCGAAGGTGAAAACAGGGCAATAAAAGCCGCCAAGCAGGCTCTCGAATCGCCATTGCTTAACGATAACGATATTGTCGGTGCTCAATATATTTTGTTGAATATTACTTATGGTGAAGATGAGGTGATGATGGATGAGATCACCGATATAACCGATTTTATTCAGGACGCTGCAGGCTCTACTGCGGACGTGATCTGGGGACATGGAATGGACGAAACACTGGGTAAAAAGATCAGTGTTACAGTTATTGCCACCGGATTTAAAAGCGCACCAGATACCGGTGTGAGCATGCCTCAGAATAAAACCTATATGGCACTTGATGACGAAAGGGTAATAAAAAACCCAAGAGAACTCGACAAGCCGGTTACAAGTCCTACGTTTGGCGCTGCGAAGCAGGAAGAAATGGAAGATGAACCATTTTTGAAGAATTCTACGGAAAATGCTGAAGTAGAGAATGAAGCGGATAAAACGGGTGCTGAAGAAGAGATATATGTAAAACCGCAGCCTACTTCTCGGGTAGAGGAGCCTTCGAAAAAAGAGCAGGAACAAAATCAGAAGATCGAATATTTTACTTTAAATGA
>CAZNMG010000235.1:0-3999 GCA_964574075.1 uncultured Owenweeksia sp. | reverse complement strand
CCACCTTCGGGTTTAGTTACCGCACACGTATCGGAGGTCACCCTCTTTACATTGATTACGGTGCTAATCCCACGGATCATCTGGGAATTCAAAATGTATTCGGGCTTAGAGTGAACCTGATAAACGATTCGAGATCATGATAAGGAAAGGATTTTTAGCGACAATACTGTTGGGTTCCCTCTTTATTGGCGGCTGCGAAAAATACCTGGGCGATAAAACGGACCTTGATTTTATTGAGGTGCCCGATTATGATGCCACAAGGCAGATTGCCTATGTCCCCATCTTACCCGTACTCGACAACTTCATACAGCCTACTGATGTGGAGGTAGGTTTTGACGAGTTGATTTATGTAGTTGACAAGGGCGCAGAAGAGGTTATTGCCCTGGATCAGTCAGGAAGGGAAGTGGGCCGGAAACATATTCCCGGTGCTTCGGCAGTTGCCCAGGATAGGGCTTTTGATCTGCTGGTAATCGGCACCTTTGACACTGTTCTTGTGAATGGTGGCGATACTTCCGAATATACATTTTCAACCATTTACCGCCTCGATCAATTTGGCGGAGGCGGATATAATCTTAGCAATGCCAAAATCGTAAATAAGGTGATCCATCCCTTTTACACAGGCAGGCGAGGTAATTCCAATGATGAAGAAGATGTGGTACGCTTCAATAAAATTGCAGTGCTGGCCCATAACAGCGATCCCCTGCTCAACAATCAATACTACGTAACGAGGTCAGGGCCAGGGCAGAGCGGAGGCGGGCTTATTCCAAATGATGCCGTTCTTTACTTCCGCAATAACGATGAATTTATATCCACGCTTAATGTAAGTACAACATCCGGTGTGTTTAGTGACTATTTCGAAACGCCCGGAGGGATTACCACCTTCGCTCAGCCCCCTCAGCTCAGCACAACAGGCGGACGTCAGTTTATATATACTTCAATGGATCCTTCCAATACCCTCCAGGTACAGTATATTGATTTTTTCGAGAGTGAATTCAGCAGCTTTTATCGCCCCAGGCTTTTAGCAGCAGGCGACACCACGCAGGCAGATGGATTCATAAACAGCCCTGACAAATTTCAGATCCCCACAGATGTTACGGTGGCAGGCGATGGCACCGGCTATATTTTTGCGGTTGATAGTGGTACCGATTCCCTGTACCAGTTTACAGGTACCGGTTTTGAAGGTGTTTTACCCCCTGCAGCTTCAGGAATCAACAAGTATCAAAAAGCCAGCTTTGGAGGTACAGGTTCGGGAGTTAACCAATTCAGAGACCCAATGGGAGTGGCTTACTTCAATGAGATCGTATATGTTGCCGATGCCGGCAACGGCAGAGTTCTGCGATTTAAGCTTACCACCGATTTCGAATAGCTTCCGATTATTCAGTAAAGCACTACCTTTAATAATTTAGCACCACTGTTACAAGCAGTTGCGGCTAAAGGGATAGGTTTTTGTATATATTTGCTAATTCATGATGAAACAATTACTCCATATTACACTCTTCTCTGTTGCCTTTCTCTTTGCAAGTTTTAACAGCTTCGGCCAAAAAGGTGGTGCAACGGCAAACACATCGGCTACTATCGGTTGTGACATTTTTGTACCCAATGCCTTCACACCAAACGGGGATAATATCAACGAACGCTTCGTTGTGACTCCTGGTGAAAACTGCCGCGTTATCAGCTTCAGTATGAAAGTTTTTGATCGCTGGGGAAGGCTGGTATTCGAAACCGAATCCAATGATCCCCAATTTGCCTGGGATGGAACCCTTGATAGCAAGGAACTCCAGAAAGGCGTTTACATGTGGAGCGTACAGGCCAAGGTCGCCAACGTTGCCGGTAATGTAGACCCCTTTATGATCAATCGGCATGGTACCGTTGTTCTTATCCGCTAATACTGTCGCTGCTGAGTAAGCCTTCTCCTGTTTGTCGATAAAAACCGTAGCCATGCGTATTGCCGCTATTTTTGCCTTGCTTTTGGTCAGCATTTGCTCATACGGGCAAAAGCATCAGTTAGCTGTTGTAATAAGGGGAATGGAATACCCACAGGGCCAGCTTATGCTTAAAGTAATCAGTGAAGACAGCAAAACCGTGGCCGCCCATATCATCCCTATAGATACCGTAGGTGATGTGCTCTTCAAAATTGAACTTCCTACCGGCCGATATGCGGTCAGTGCTTTTTACGATCAGAACAAAAACGAGAGCCTTGATAAGAATGCTATAGGTATTCCGACAGAAAAGTATGGCTTCAGCAACAATGTAAAAGGCACATTTGGGCCGCCTTCACTCGAGGAGCAGCTTTTTATGATCGACCGAAATATGGAGATCACAATAATTTTGGAGTAGTATATGAACCGGTCTCCATCCAACCAGCAGGGGGCTATTTCCCTGATCTTTTTCCTGCTGTTCATCACAGCCAATGCCCAATACCCTCAGGGATTTTATTTACCCTTTGGACTTGTGTATGGTCACGAAACTGTAAAAGACAACTCCCTTTCCCCTGTCAGCTATTCAGGCTCGTTGGCTGGCCTCAGTCTTGGATTCTATAGTCAAAAGAATAAGTGGATCAGCCAGTTGGACATTTCCGGATTGGGAGGCTTTCAATATCCCGATCTCGAATCGGAAACTACCGCACGGCAAACCACCACCGCATTTGCCCGGACGCATTATTCACTGTCGCGAAAGATTAAGGACTGGTACCGGTTCCGGCTTTTTGCAGGTATTCTTACGCATAACCAGTGGGATTACCGCCTTCACAACCGGTATGGCAATAGTCAGGAAAATTTTGCGGGGTTGTTTTCCCTGGGCCCGATCTTCACACTTCAACACCCGTTTACCTTGTGGGAAAAGAGTTTCACTTTACAGTATCAAGTTGGCCTTCCTGTGGGTACCTACTACCTGCGACCCGGTTTCGTGAAGCCCCTTACCAATGAGAAAGTTGGTAGTAAAGGAGTAGCGTGGTGGGGTGATTATTATTCGCTCCATTCACGCACAGATCTTGTATGGACATTTAAAACAGGCAACCAGCTGCGACTCCAGTATACCTGGGATTATGCACAGCTCGATGTATTAAATAAAGTTCAACTTGGTGGTCATCAACTGGCCATCAGCAGTGTTTTTAAATTTTGAAAAAATTAATTCCCATACTTGTATTAGCTCTTTTATCCGGCTGTGAAAAAGCCTTTCTGGATGAAAATCCTGAAAATACTCCTATGGCCAATTTCAAAAGCCTGTGGCAAACCGTAAATGACAAGTATGCCTTTTTTGAACTAAAGAATATTAACTGGGACAGCGTATATACCTATTATGAGCCGCAGGTGAAGCCAAACACCAGTGATAAAGAGCTTTTTTCAATTTTAGACAGTATGCTCTATGACCTGAGAGACGGGCATGTAAACCTTACTTCCCCCTTCAACATCAGCCGCAACTGGCAGTGGTACCTCAACTATCCTGACAATTTTGATTATGAAGTTATTGAACGTTATTACCTGGGCAATGACTATCTCATTGCAGGTGGTATAGAGTATACTATCATTGATTCGGTAGGCTACATTTACTACCGCAGCTTTGCCAGTGGATTTTCGGTTCAAAACCTCAACGAAGTGATGGCGTACTTCAAAAATACCAAAGGGATTATTGTAGATGTTCGTAGTAATGGCGGAGGAAGCCTGGGTAATGCTTTCGCTTTGGCTCAACGCCTTGTAGACCGAAGTAAAACAGCCATGATAACCCGGGAGAAAACCGGCCCGGGATACAATGAATTTGGTAAAACATTAAGCTATACCCTCAGCCCTTCAGATGAAATAAATTACAACGGTGAGGTCATAGTGCTCACCAACAGGCGCAGCTATTCAGCCACCAACACATTTGCGGGTATGCTTTCAGTGTTTGATAATGTAACACTGATGGGCGACCGTACAGGAGGAGGGGGCGGCATCCCTGTGGATTATGAACTGCCCAACGGCTGGCGCTACCGGTTTTCGGCCACGCAGTCTTTTATCCCCTTGC
>CAZNMG010000234.1:0-2768 GCA_964574075.1 uncultured Owenweeksia sp. | reverse complement strand
GTTGTCACCATCCGGAGATGATGGCGGCACATCTGAGGGTTTGCTCTGCGGTCATGAGGGTTTTCTCCCTTCTGAGGCTTCAGGGCTGCTCGGCCGTCTGTGGGCTTGGATGGCAGCCTGCAGGTCCTGCTCACGGATGAGCCAGCGCTTGCCCAGCTTGACGCCTGGGAGCTTGACAGCAAGCTTGAAAGGGCCATGGACGCCCTGCGCACCCCGCCGGCAGATGCACCTATAAAAAACCTTTCCGGTGGTGAGAAACGTCGTGTTGCCTTATGTCGCCTGTTATTACAACAGCCTGATGTATTATTGCTCGATGAACCTACCAACCATCTGGATGCAGAATCGGTACACTGGCTAGAGCAGCACCTTCAACAATATGCGGGTACCGTAATCGCTGTTACCCACGATAGGTATTTCCTCGACAATGTTGCCGGATGGATCCTGGAGCTCGACAGGGGTGAAGGTATTCCCTGGAAAGGCAACTATAGCAGCTGGCTGGACCAAAAACAAAAGCGGTTGGCGCAGGAAGAAAAACAGGAATCAAAAAGACAAAAAGCGTTGATCCGGGAGCTTGAATGGGCACGAATGGCGCCCAAGGGAAGGCATGCCAAGGCAAAGGCCCGTCTTAGCGCGTATGACAAACTTCTTACCCAGGAAACCAAGGAGCGTGAAGACAGGCTGGAGCTCTTTATCCCTCCTGGGCCTAGGCTTGGAGATAAGGTTATAGAGGCAAAAAATGTTGCCAAATCTTTCGGAGATAAGCTGCTTTACGAAAGTCTTTCATTCAACCTCCCGAAAGCCGGTATTGTCGGTGTGATCGGACCAAATGGCGCCGGTAAAACTACCATGTTTAAGATGATCACAGGATCCCTTAAACCGGATGCCGGCACATTCGAAGTAGGCCCCACGGTGAAGATTGCCTATGTTGACCAGGAGCATGCCCAACTCGACCCAGAGACAACAGTCTGGGAAGCAATTACCGGCGGTACTGAACATATTATGCTTGGCGGCAAGCAGGTAAACAGCCGTGCTTACGTGAGCAAATTTAACTTCTCCGGTGGCGACCAGCAGAATAAGATCAAAGAACTGAGCGGTGGTATGCGCAACAGACTGCACCTTGCAATAGCCCTGAAGCAGGATGCAAACCTGCTCCTTCTCGATGAGCCAAGCAACGACCTCGACGTGAACACGCTACGTGCCCTGGAGGATGCCCTGCTAGAGTTTGCCGGCTGTGCCGTGGTGATCTCCCACGACAGGTGGTTTCTCGACAGGGTGGCTACGCATATACTCGCATTTGAAGGCAACAGCCAGGTGGTGTGGTTTGAAGGCAACTTCAGCGAGTACGAAGAAAACCGCCGTGAAAGGCTGGGTGATGAAGCACCAAAAAGGATAAAGTACAAGAGTATTGCGGGGTAATAGTTTTTCCTGCTATTCCTTTTTGATTTTTTAACCCCTTATAAAAAATAGTATTAAAGATACTTCTTATTTACCTGTGGCTCTCCGGAAAGTATTGCTTCATCAGCAAATTCACGGAACTTGTTAAAATTTGCCTGGAATTTCAGGACGAGCTCATTGGCTTTTTTGTAAAACTTCTCATCATCTTTCCACGTTTCCCGTGGACTGAGGATACCAGCAGGTACATTCGGACATGTTGTAGGTATCTCGGCTCCGAATAAGGAATGTCGTCTATAACCAACATTATCAAGTACTCCTTCAAGAGCGGCAGTGATCATAGCACGGGTATATTTGAGTTTAATGCGCGAACCTACACCATAAGGCCCACCGGTCCAACCGGTATTGACAAGCCATACCCTCGTGTCGAGGGATCCTAATTTTTTCCCCAGCATTTCGGCATATTTAGTTGGGTGCAGTGGCATAAACGGAGCACCAAAACAGGCGGAAAATACGGGTACCGGCTCCGTAACACCTTCCTCTGTACCTGCAACCTTTGAGGTATATCCGGAGATAAAATGATACATAGCCTGGCCGATTGAAAGGCGCTGTATTGGTGGCATTACACCAAAGGCATCGCACGTGAGAAAGAAAATATTCCTCGGAATACCCCCTATTGACGGTTCAACAGCATTATCAATATGGGTTATAGGATAGGAAACACGAGTATTTTCTGTTATCTCAATATTTTCATAATCTACCACCCGGGAATCCGTAATGAACCTTGTATTTTCAAGAATAGCCCCGAACTTAATTGCCCGGAAAATTTCAGGTTCTTTGTCCTCTGTTAAACCAATAGTTTTAGCATAACAACCTCCTTCGAAATTGAAGACATTCGTATCTGTCCAGCCATGTTCATCATCGCCTATAAGCAATCTGTCGGGATCTGCAGAGAGTGTGGTCTTCCCTGTCCCTGAAAGGCCAAAAAATATCGCTGTATCACGCTGCTCCTTACCCATATTTGCTGAACAATGCATAGGGAATACCTTATCCTTGACAGGTAGAAGAAAATTCATTACTGAAAAAATCCCTTTCTTCATTTCGCCTGAGTATCCGGTTCCTCCAATCAGGATTATCCTTTTGGTAAGGTTAATAATAGCAAAATTACCCTGCCTGGTGCCATCGGTCTTTGGGTCTGCTTCAAATTCCGGGCAGTTGATAATCGTAAAATTTGGGACAAAATTATCAAGCTTGTAAGGCTCAGGCCTGATAAACATATTATAACAGAACAGGTTGTGCCATGCGATTGTGTTTATCACCCTTATTTTTAGGCGGTGCGTTTTGTCAGCGCCAGCATATGCATCACGGACATAAAT
>CAZNMG010000233.1:0-2691 GCA_964574075.1 uncultured Owenweeksia sp. | reverse complement strand
TTCAGTGAGTTTATGGTGACATCAGTCTGGATAAATCCCGGGCTCACCGCCTGAATTTTCACAGGAGTACTATATAGTTCTTCCTTAAGGCTCTCGAAATAAAGCAATACCGCAGCTTTGGAGGCAGAGTAGGAGGCAAGTTTTGCCTGGCCAAACTTGCCGGCTATGCTGGCAATTGCCACCACCTGACCTTTCCCTGCTTTCAGCATCCTGGGTAAAACCGCCTTGGTCAGCGCTACTGTTCCAAAGTAGTTGACGTCAAATATCTTTCGCTCCACTTCATTTTTCGTTTCCAGGGAATTGCCAAACTGGCCAATGCCTCCATTGTTGAGGAGGATATCTACCCCGCCAAAAAAGTCCCACGCTTTAGCGGCCCATGCTCCGGCCTGGGTGTGGTTTTCGAGGTTCAGCGGAAAAATATATACCCTGTTGGGAGAAGAGCAGGCGGCCTTTACCCGTTCCAGTTCGGCTTCCCTGCGGGCCGAGAGTATAAGCTTTGCTCCTTCCTTAGAAAGAGCCTTGGCGGTGGCTTCACCGATTCCCGAAGAGGCACCCGTTATCCAGATCACTTTATCTTTGTAGTACGACATTAAATAATGGTTTCAATTCTGTTGTTGAATTCAAATATACTTTTATCTTTGCACCCCGAAAATAGAACCCGAGACGGTAAAGATATACTGAAATGAAACGCACTTATCAGCCTTCAAACAGAAAGAGAAAGAACAAGCATGGCTTCCGCGAGAGAATGTCATCTGCCAATGGCCGCAAGGTGCTGGCTTCACGCAGGGCCAAAGGTCGTAAAAGGTTAACAGTATCTGATGGTTCTAACCATAAGGCTTAAGATGCGTTTCCATTAAAAAACTGAAAGGTGTTGCCAGTGGTAACACCTTTTTTTTTGCCTGCTTTTTTCCTAATTAATTTTTTACCAGTTCATTACAAGAAATTATGCCCAGGGATAACTCCATAAAATCTGTTCTCATCATCGGCAGTGGCCCCATTGTAATTGGCCAGGCTGCCGAGTTTGACTATTCAGGCTCGCAGGCGGCACGCTCGCTGCGCGAAGAAGGAATTGAGGTCACCCTCATCAACAGCAACCCCGCCACTATTATGACCGATAAGGTAATGGCGGATCATATTTACCTGCTTCCGCTCGAAGTGGAATCACTGGAACAGGTACTAAGTGAACAGAAAATAGATGCAGTATTACCTACCATGGGCGGGCAAACCGCACTTAACCTTTGTATAGAAGCCGATAAGAACGGTTTGTGGGAAGAGTATGGTGTGCGGATCATCGGAGTGGATATCGATGCCATAAATATTACAGAAGACAGGGAAGAGTTTCGCCTTTTGATGGAGCGAATAGGGGTGGCTGTGGCTCCTGCCAAAACCGCCACCTCCTATCTCAAAGGGAAGGAAGTAGCTCAGGAGTTTGGCTATCCTCTTTGCATCAGACCCTCGTACACCCTTGGAGGTTCGGGTGCCACATTTGTGTTTAATAAGGATGAATTTGAAAGCGCCCTCTCCCGGGGGTTGGAAGCATCACCCATCCATGAGGTGATGATCGATAAGGCCTTACTGGGCTGGAAGGAATTTGAGCTTGAACTTCTACGCGATGCCAATGACAACGTGATAATCATCTGCTCCATCGAAAATTTTGACCCTATGGGTATCCACACGGGAGATTCCATCACTGTGGCTCCTGCGATGACTCTATCGGATACCACCTTTCAGAAGATGCGCGATCTCGCGATCCGTATGATGCGATCCATCGGCACTTTTGCAGGAGGATGTAATGTGCAGTTTGCCGTGAGCGATGATGAAAATGAAGACATTGTGGCCATTGAGATCAACCCCAGGGTTTCACGCTCTTCGGCACTGGCAAGTAAGGCTACAGGTTATCCTATTGCCAAGATAGCCTCCAAACTTGCTATCGGCTATCATCTTGATGAACTGATGAACCAGATCACCAAGACCACCACCGCCTACTTTGAGCCTACACTCGATTATGTTATCGTGAAAATCCCTCGGTGGAACTTCGACAAATTTGAAGGCGCTGACCGGAGATTAGGATTGCAGATGAAATCGGTGGGAGAGGTGATGGGCATTGGCCGCTCTTTCCAGGAGGCATTGCATAAGGCGGCACAATCACTGGAAGTGAAAAGGAACGGCCTTGGTGCCGATGGCAAAGGCTACACCGACCAGGATGAGGTGCTGGAAAAACTGGAGAAGGCCAGCTGGAACCGGGTTTTTGTGATCTACGATGCCATCCAGATGGGAATTCCCCTGCGCAGGATACAGGAGATCACCCGCATTGATATGTGGTTCCTGAAACAGATTGAAGAGCTTACCCACATCCATGCAGAAATAGAAAAATATACGCTTGATGAGCTCCCGCGTGAACTGCTTTTGGAAGCAAAAATGAAGGGATTTGCGGACCGCCAGATCGCTTATATGGTTGGCAAGCTGGAGAGTGAGGTATATAACAAACGCACGGAGTTAGGCATAAACCGGGTTTGGAAACTGGTTGATACCTGTGCAGCGGAATTTCAGGCGCAAACTCCCTATTACTATTCCACCTTTGAACTGGAGAAGCAGGATACTGAAGGAAATTTAACGGCCGAAAATGAAAGTGTTCGCTCGGATAAACCGAAGATCATTGTGCTGGGATCGGGGCCAAACCGCATTGGGCAA
>CAZNMG010000232.1:0-2773 GCA_964574075.1 uncultured Owenweeksia sp. | reverse complement strand
CATCATTAAACCGCAATTCAACGGCTTGATCATCTTTTAAAGCATCAACATTATTTTGTATTTCTTCCCTATACCCGTTTTCATCTTTCTTGGGATATTCCTTTGTAAAGCTTTTAATGACCCTTTCCAGATATGATGAGCTCATCATATCAATAGCTTCAATAATGCGCATGGTGAGTTTGGTTGTTAGTCGAATTAGGCTACCAAACATAAGAAAATCATTTCTTAAAAAGGAGCGTTGCTACCTCGGGCTATGGGCTATCGGTAACCCGAAATTTTTAACCACAATAGGAACATAGGGCACATAGTCTAAAGGTAGTTCCTAATTTGAGTAGTTAAAATTTCCACAGTCAACTCATTGGCGAACAGCTTTGGTAATCGGAAGCCCTGAGTGCTTTCTTTTTGTTGGAAGGACCAGATCCTGAAGTCAGAAAAGCAACTGGGCATGCATCCTAACTCCCAACCCCCAACTCCCTACTCTTTTCCGCTTCTTCCAGCTTCTTCTGCCCCTTTTCCCATTCCTTCATCAACTTTTCCAGTTTAGCTTTTTTGGCTTCATATTTATCGTAAAAGCCGGGTTCCTTGCTCAGCTCCTTGAATTGTACCGGGTCGTGCATCTGCTCATCTATGGCGTCAATTTCTCCTTCCAGCTTTTCGATTTCCTGCTCCAGCTTTCTCACTTCATTTTCGGCCTGGCGGATTTTCTTTTCAACCTCCTTGCGCTCCTCACGGCTGGGGCCTGAACTGGTATTTTGCACTTTAGCCGCTTCCTTTTTCTGCTCCCCTTCCTTCTCCAACTGGCGGAAGTCCTCAAACTTCCGGGCTTCCAGGTATTCGTCAATCGTGCCGAGGAACTCTTTCACTTTCCCATTCCTGAATTCAAAAAGCTTATCGGTAAGCCCCTGCAGAAATCCACGGTCGTGAGAAACGAGCACCAAAGTGCCATCATATTTCAGGAGCGCATTTTTCAGCATCTCCTTACTTTTCATATCGAGGTGGTTGGTGGGCTCATCCATCACCAGCAGGTTATAGGGGCGCAACAAAAGTTTGCAGAGGGCCACGCGACCTTTTTCACCACCACTTAGCACCTTCACCTTTTTCTCCACATCCTCACCGGTAAAGAGAAAGGCACCCAGGAAATCGCGGGCACGCTTGCGGAGATCCTCCGGGGCTTCGTCTTCAATGGTCTGAAGAAGGGTTTTATTGCCATCCAGGGTGTTGGCCTGCTCCTGGGCATAGTAGCCAATTTCCACATTATGGCCGATTTCCAGCTTTCCGTTATGCTTTAGGTGCTCGGCAATTATTTTCACCAATGTGGATTTTCCCTGCCCGTTCTGTCCCACAAAAGCCACTTTTTCATGGCGGTTTACCTCAAGGTCTACATTCCTGAATATCACTTTATCATCATAGCTTTTTCCGAGGTTTTCGGCTTTTAAAACCACCTTGCCGGCACGCGGGGCAGGAGGGAAGCGGAATTTGATCTTACTGGAATCATCCACATCAATTTCGATCTTCTCCATCTTGTCCAGCTTCTTGATGAGGTTTTGCGCAAACGAAGCCTTGGAGGCTTTGTAGCGAAATTTCTCGATCAGTTGCTCGGTTTGCTTGATTTCCTTTTCCTGGTTCTTCTGCTCCTGAAGCTGAATGTTGATACGCTCCTCCCGCAGTTGGGTAAAGCGGGTATAGGGAACCGGATAATCATAAGCGGTGCCCTGTACAATTTCCACGGTGCGGTTGGTGATGTTGTCCAGAAAAACCCGGTCGTGGCTCACCATTACGATGGCACCCTCGTAGTTTTTCAAAAAATCCTCCAGCCATATGATGGAAGTAATATCCAGGTGGTTGGTAGGCTCATCCAGCAGAAGGAGGTCATTTTTTCCGAGAAGCAATTTGGCCAGTTCGATGCGCATCCGCCAGCCACCACTGAACTCGGTGGTTTGGCGGTCAAAATCCTCGCGGGTAAAACCCAGGCCGGTAAGGATCTTTTCCAGGTCGCCATGATAGGTATAACCGCCCACAAGGTTGAAGCGCTCGGTGAGTTTGTTGAGGTTTTCAATGAGTTCCATATAACTGTTGCTCTCATAATCCGTGCGTACCTCCAGTTGGTGGTTGATGTGGTCAATTCCCTTTTCAATATCCATGATCTCGCTGAAGGCAGATTCGGCCTCTTCCCATACGGTACGGCCATCATAGAGCGGAAGTTCCTGCGGCAGGTAGCCGAGTTTGGCTTCCTTGGGTTTGCTGATATTTCCTGAATCGGGAGAAACGTCACCATTTATTATTTTGAGCAAAGTGGACTTTCCGGCCCCATTACTGCCCACCAGACCGAGTTTATCGGTGGGGTTTATTAAAAATGAAACGCTTCTAAATATGTGCCTGTCGTTATACTGAAGGCTGATGTTGTTGATTCCTACCATAAGTTTGCAAAGGTAAAAGCAACACCATGAATATTCTCCCAAAAGGAAGTAAACTCTATAGTATTTTAAAATACAAATGTCCACGCTGCCATGAGGGGGAGGTTTTTAAGGTTCGGAATCCTTATTCCCTGGGTAAGATGTTCCAACTGCATGAAAAATGCAGCCACTGTGGTTTGCGTTACGAATTTGAACCCGGGATTTTTTACGGTGCCATGTATGTGAGCTATGGGTACACACTTGCTGTTTTTGGCATAGTGTACTGGGTGATGGAAATGGTATATGAGCCGGGAATGTGGGATATAATTGTCGCTCTTTCTCTTATCCTCCTGCTGGGATCCCCGCTTATTTTCAGGCTG
>CAZNMG010000231.1:0-3377 GCA_964574075.1 uncultured Owenweeksia sp. | reverse complement strand
ATTACCAGTGGGCTACAGATGCTTTTGATTCAATCATGGGTGGTATTGTACCTACCCCAATACCAGGAGCTACTCAAAATACCTTTACCATTCAAACTAACGGTGTTTATTATGTAATAATAGATGATGGTATTTGTATTGACACTTCGGATGCCTTTTATGCCTTTGTGGATTCCTTACCGGAAACTGCGGTTGTGCCTCGGCCATTCACACCGGGAGGACCCACTCCTGACCTTAACCTCTGCCTTACCGATTCGGTATTGCTTTCAGTGGATACGGTGGTAGGCTGGAATTACCAGTGGCAGGCAAACTTTGGCACAGGTTGGAATTCACTTTTGAATGATACACTGCCTTATCTTACGGTAGATACCACCTTAAAGCCTTTCGGTATAGATACCATTCTGTTCCGCGTGCAAACGAGCTATCTCAACAGGTTTGGCCAGGAAATTTGTCCGGATACCACGGATCCGGTACAGGTAATATTTTTCAATCCCCCAACTTTGAGCTTTTTCCCCGGTGATCTTGTGCAGCTTTGTGCCAACGATTCGGTCTTGGTAATTGCCCAGGGCAACTCCCTTTCCTACTCATGGGATGGCGGGGTAGTACTGGGGCCGCAGCGCTGGATTACCGAACCCGGTATCTACTCGGTTACCGGAACAGGGGTGAACGGATGTACCACCACCAGGGAAGTGGAAGTGGAATTATTTGAAGCCACCGCGAATGCTGGTCCTGATATTTCCACCACTTCAGGGACTTCAGTGACCCTCAGTGGAAGCGGAGGTAGCAATTTCAGGTGGTTTGCTGATAAGCCTATTGCCTGGAGTGATTTTCTTTCGCAAACGGTAATAGTGAGCTATGATCTTCCTGAAGGTGTGAAGATCGACACCGTAAGAATAACGCTCGTGGTTACCAATGACCGCGGATGTACGGACACTGACGAACTCCTTTTAATTGTACGCGCTCCCGAAGATCCGGAGATTTCGAATATCGACAGGGCGTGGAACTACTTTTCTCCCAATGATGACGGTATAAATGATGTGTGGGATATTTCGGCCATCATAAATGACAATGGCGGGGTATGCCGCATAATGATCATGAACCGATGGGGAGCAGTGGTTTATGAAGAGGAAAACTTCGATGGAATATGGGAAGGTGGCAACCAGGGGGGCACTGAGCTGCCGGATGGCACTTATTATTATGTGCTTGGCTGCGATGAACAGGTCATCCTTAAAAATGCAATAACCCTAATCCGTAACAAATAATTAACTGCGCTATGAAAATTAATAAGACACTCATACTACTGATAGCACTTACACTGGGTTATGCATCCGATGCGCAGCAAATTCCCTTGTATAGCAATTATTTCTTCACTCCTTATATATACAATCCCTCCCAGTCGGGGTTAACCGGATTTACTGAACTCACCCTGCTACACCGTAGACAGTGGACAGGAGTACAGGGCTCACCCGAAACTTCGGCTCTTGCCATAAATGGCTCACTCAATGAAGAAAAGGTAGGCTGGAGTGTTTATGGGTTTGCCGATCAGACTAATATTGTCAGCCAAATCGGGATTTATGGAAATTATGCCTACCATATTAATCTTTCCGAGAATGCAGTATTATCATTGGGTATTGGTGCGGGATACCTCAATAACAGCATTGATGAAAATGAGATCCGTGCCCAGGAAGAAGGAGATCCGTTTATTATTGCCAATGGTAATAGGGGAACCTTTGACATTAATGCCGGGCTGAACTTAAGAATTGCCGATCTGCAGATAGGGGCTGCCGCTCCTCAACTTCTGGCCCCGGCCATTACCTATGCGGAAACCCCGAGCAGAATGGTGAGTTATGGGCTTATCCGTCACTATTTATTCAATGCCCAGTACGACTTTAAGTTTGCCGGTGATAAACGCGTGCTTTCTCCCCTGGTGATGGTACGTGCTGCTGAGAATGTGCCTATTCAGGTGGATGCCGGATTGATGTTCAACCTGAAGGAATATGGACATATCGGGGCCATGTACCGCTCGGATTATGCCGTAACCGGTAATATAGGTATCAACCTTACAGAGCAACTCACCGTGGGTTATGCCTATGATTTTTCATTGAACGAGTACGGTTCCAACCTGGGTACCTCTCATGAGTTTATGCTTACCTACCGTTTTGGCAGCAACAAGAGAAACGAGCGCCTTGAGAATGAAATTAAGCGCCTGAAACAACAACAGCGCTCACAACAGGAGCAGACAGAAGAACTTGTTGATGAAAAACTCGAGGAGTTTAAGGATGAATACCAAAAGGAACTTGACCAGCAAATGAAAGAGGCTGCAGAAAAAGCGGCAGAGGAGGCGGCTCAGCAAGCAGCCGAGAATGCTGCCAACCAGGCCGGTCAACAAGGCCAGCAGGGCCAGCAAGGACAACAGGGTCAACAAGGACAGCAGGGTCAGCAAGGACAACAAGGACAACAGGGCCAACAGGGAGACCAGGCAGCTAACACCGGCCAGAATGGTTATGATCCAGCCAATACGGCCAGCAACGTTACCCCCGGTTCGAGAGGTTACTATGTGGTGGCAGGTGTGTTCAGCAACAAGACCAACGCAGACAGACTGCTGAGGAGACTGGACGATCAGGGCCTTGATGCCGCTATCTTCCAGGATCCGGGTAATTTCTATTACTACGTGTACCTGCTGAAGTTCGACAACTACCAGGCCGCTGACCAGGCTAAATCAAGCCGTCTGAATAGCAGCTACAATGGCGAGCTTTGGATCAAGATTATTAAATAGTCACTACCTTTTTTATAGGAATGCGTCCGCCAGGAATTTTTTTGGCGGACGCTCTTTTTTGGATTGCCCGGCAAGGAGATCTTTGGGTTTCAAATTTCTATCCACGAAATGATTATCAGGGACCACTGTTGGACGCGGACTTACAACTGTAACTTCAAAAAGGTAATAGGAAATTTCGGGTGAGTACATATCAAGATGCTCCTCGAGGCCGTTCGGAAAGGGCAAAGTCAAACAAACTGGTAATTATTATCCTGTAATTACCAATGGATATTTAATATTGTTGATATTAGATGAAAATTCAGCCAATACCTTAGGAAGCCAATACTATTGGATTTCTATCTCATTGGCTGGAGCAACAGTTAACTTATCACTTATCTGATGTTTAAAACTCTACCTCTATGCCCCTCAGTACGGATAAAAAGCGTTTGGAAGATCTCCGTTCCTTTAATTTACTCGATACCCCTCCTGAACAGCAGTATGATAGCCTAACCCGCCTAGCCGCCTCCATCTGCGGCACACCTATCGCACTTGTTTCACTGGTTACAGATACGCGACAGTTTTTTAAATCACACCATGGCCTGGACGCTACGGAAATACCCTT
>CAZNMG010000230.1:0-5165 GCA_964574075.1 uncultured Owenweeksia sp. | reverse complement strand
CCACCTCTGCCCCCCTCCCCGTGACGCGGCCACTTCGGGAGTCCCATAAGGCCGGACGGACATATTTCCTAAGGGATATCTCTGCCGGCCGGCCAAGGCCTTTGATTCTTACATAGAGTGGGATCCTTCCGTTGATCCGCTTGTGGTGCCGGGCCACGAAGGAAATTTTCATGGATGATATGCCTCTGCGCATGGTTGATCCGTTTGCGGCAACATCAGTTCACCCAAAGTGTGGACCTGGATCGATGTCGTGCAGAAGGAGGCTTCAGGCTGTGAGCCTGTTAGCACGAAAGTAGGTGAAATTCCAGTTCACAGACAACTTGATTTAGCTTGATTTACCTTAATATAGCAAAGACAAAAAAAGCCTGGTAATCATACAATTACCGGGCTTTTGATACCATTTGATTGGTAAGAAGTCGGGATGACTGGACTTGAACCACCACGCTCAGGCGTGGCCCCCAGACTCCAAATCTTCCAAAAATCTTCGCGCACCGCGTTTCTTAATTTTCTTTTCAAGTACGGCTGCCTCTTTTTTTCTCATCCCTTCACTCAACCACATTCGTTTCCATGGAACTCCATATCTGGTGGAGGTATTAAGACCTTCATTGTGGAAATGCAGCCTTTGACCCGGGGAGGAAGACAATCCAGTGTAGTACCTTCCGGTTTTCACGCTTTGCAGGATGTACACATAATAGTCTTCCATCTCTAAAAATAAAAAAGGTCATCATGTTTCCATAATGACCTTTCGTATTGTCGGGATGACTGGACTTGAACCAGCGACCCCACGCCCCCCAGACGTGTACTCTACCAACTGAGCTACATCCCGCACTAAATTTTTGTCTCAATTTTTAAGGAGGCACCACGCTTCAGCGTGGCCCCAGACGTGTATCCCGCAACTGTGGGACTACACCCCCGCTTCGAGGGCGGCAAATTTAAAAATAAATCCTGAAGTACAATTAAATTAGAGGATCCTATACTTTAGTAACATAAGAACCTAGTGCCACATCTCGAATAAGGAGCTTATAAGTCAGATTGGGATATATCTACGGGGATGAACCTTTGATAGCCTTTCTTTATTCCCACCGTTATTCTTCCTTTCCTTTCATCTCATTCTTTTACTTTTGCGCTTAAATAGATCTGATAGAATGGAAAAACACAAGTGTGTGATCATAGGTACCGGCCCGGCCGGGTATACAGCGGCTATATATGCAGCCCGTGCCAACCTGAACCCCATTGTTTATACAGGTCTTGAACCCGGAGGCCAGCTCACTACAACTACTGATGTGGAGAATTTTCCCGGCTATCCGGAAGGCGTGATGGGCCCTGAAATGATGGAAGATTTTAAAAAACAGGCGGAGCGGTTTGGTACCGAAGTCCGGTTTGGCATGGTGACAAAGGCTGAACTCTCCAAAGTACCTGGCGAGTATCATAAACTTACCATTGACGAGAGCAAAACCATCCTCGCCAAAACTGTGATCATCGCCACGGGTGCCTCTGCCAAATACCTGGGCCTCGAATCAGAGAAAAGACTTATGGGTCATGGTGTTTCGGCCTGCGCCATCTGTGACGGCTTTTTCTTTAAAGGCCAGGAAGTTGTAGTGGTAGGTGGGGGTGACTCTGCTGCAGAAGAAGCTACATACCTTGCCAAGCTTTGCCCTAAAGTTACTGTGCTCATACGAAAGGATCACTGGAAAGCCAGCAAGATTATGGTGGACCGCGTGGAGAAAACTTCAAACATCGAAGTACTTTTTAATACGGACACCCTGGAAGTGGTGGGTGAAAAAACCGTGGAAGGTGTAAGAATTAAAAACTCCGAAACCGGAGAGGAACGCGTTGTACCTGCCGAAGGTTTCTTTGTGGCTATAGGTCATAAGCCAAACACCGACATCTTTAAAAATCAGCTCGAGATGGATGAGGTAGGATACCTTATTACCCGGCCCGGCACAGCTACCACCAGCTACCCGGGGGTATTTGCCACCGGTGATGCCCAGGATCGAATTTACAGGCAGGCCGTAACCGCTGCAGGCTCTGGTTGCAAAGGTGCCCTTGAGGCCGAACGCTACTTACAGGAGTATGAAGAGGAAGTGGAGGCTGCCCAGATAGAAGAAAGAGGTTATTAAAATAAACTCAGGCAAAAGTTTACGGAGTGGAAGGTATGAACCTTACATTTTAAGGGCTATTATTCGGTGACAACCTCAAAAAGGCCATAAAAAATGACCAGCCATATAAGCCCCTTTACCAGGAAAAAGGTAAAGAGCAACAGTCCTACCTTCCAGCCTTCTTTTTTGATGAGAGCTTTCCAGCCCTCTTCCTTGAGTATTGTTTTGTATTGCTTTAGCACTTCCTTAAAAATTAAAAATACAGGCCTGTAAGCCGGATTCTGTCAACCGCTTTCGCGGCAGTCCTTATCATTTATCTACGCTGCCTACCCTCCGGGCTCGGGCGGGTAACCCTTACGGCCGCACATAAGTACGGCCGGCCCCGGTTTACATGGCATTTCAACCCACGAGGTTTACCTTGCATCCGGCTGTCACCAGCCGAGACGGTGGGCTCTTACTCCACCTTTTCACCCTTACCACGCCAAGGCGTGGCGGTTTGTTTTCTGTGGCACTTTCTGGCGACTACACTTTTAACGTAGCCTCCTCCCCTTTCAGGGAGCGTGGCACCCTGCGTTGTCCGGACTTTCCTCCACGCAAAAACGTGGCGATAAGGCGGCCTGTATCAGGCGCAAAGGTAAGGTACAAATGGGGATTTCAGAGTAGCTGCACCTCTGTAGCACCGCTTCCGTATTTCAGATAGTTGGCGTCATAAAACTGCAGCTTGTCCATCCGCTCCAGCATGCTGTGGATCTCCTCCTTCAGCCGCCCCTCTCCCACACCATGGATGAGGATCACCTTTTTTATACCAGCACCACGTGCCTTATCAATGCATTTCCGGGCCTCTCGCAGCTGTATATTCAACATCTCATAGTTGTTGAAATTCTTGGGGAATTCAACTAACTGATTAAAATGAAGATCCTTCTCTAACTCACTTGGCAGGTATGTTTCGGAAGAGGCTGCCCGGGGTGCGGATTGATCTTTCTGCTCAACATGACCTATTTCCAGGCGCTTTCTTAAAATGAGTTCACTTTGGGGGTACCATTCCTCAAAATCAAATTCATTAAGTACCTGAACCGATTCCCCTTCAACGGCAATAACTTTTCCGGTACCGGTATCATTTAGAAAAGCCACGATGTCATCAGTTCTGAATTTCATGTTGCAAAAGTATGAAGCTTATCAATGGCTGCCTTCAACCTGATTTAGTCCTAAAAAAAGGGAGCCAACGGTTGACTGTTGGCTCCCTCAGGGCTTCTTGAGAAATAGAGCGGGTTGTTATTTTTTACGGATCAGCTTCCGGGTGGTGGTAAAACGGCCATCTGCCACCTCAAGCACATATACTCCATTGGAAATACGCGAAAGATCCAGCTTCCCGTGATAGATTCCGTTTATGTTTTCCTCGGCTATGGAGATTAATTCCTTACCCGTAACATCGAGCAATCGGATGGTGGCACCGCCATTATTCTGGGTTTGAAAACTCAGGTTTACAACATCTGCAGCAGGGTTGGGATACAGATTGAGGCTAAGACCAAGCGGATTTTCATCCTGGCCAATAGCCATATTTACCTCAGTGGTAACGGTATCGCTGCCGCAGCCGTTCATAGCAACCAAGGTAACGGTGTATTTGCCATTAAACGCATATGAGCTGAAAGCATCTACTCCAGTACCTGTAAGGCCGTTTCCGAAATCCCATATGTAAGTTGTCGCATTTTGTGAGGCCGAAGCATCAAAAAAGAAAAACTGCAAACCCTTGCCTTTGGCCACCGAATCGGTATATGAAAACGCAGCTACGGGTATGGGAGCAACGTCAGTGGTTATACCTTTCAGTGTGGCAAAGGCACTGGTATCATTGTTACAGATGTCCCCAACAAAAATGTCATAGGCTGTTCCTGCCGAAAGTCCGGTAATCGTATAGGGTGGTGTTACGTTGCTGATCAGGGTGCCGCTGCCCCGGGCAAATCCTGCCGGACCATATTCTATGATTCCATCGGGCGCCATTGAAACCCAATTCATGCGGATGCTGTCACAACCCTTTCCGGCCATAGCCAAAGCGACCGGTGCCGGGCAAACATTGCTCCCCTCTTCATCAATCCACATATCATCTATGGCAATATCCCCTTTATAGCCATTTCCTCTGTGCCCTACAAATACAATGCGGTAGGTAGAAATAGGCAGAACACCCAGGTCAATACGCCTTTCCCAAAACGGAAGCTCTCCCCCGATCTGTTGTTGACCAATGATGCTGTCCACCAGGTAGCGGACTCCAGTGGCACCATCTTCTGCAAATACCTCCAGCTTATTAATATCTGAACCGAAGAGGTGGTAATGATATACCAACTCCGGCTTCACCAGCCCGGCTACATCCACCACCGGTGACAACGCTTCTGCCGATACCCCCGAAAGGGATGATTCGAGAAACAAGTAGGTGCCTCCCGCCATCGGATGGAAGGTATTGTCAAAATGAGGTCCTGTACCCACGGTATTATGTTCCACTCCATTAGCAAGGGCAGTTTCCCAACGCAACCCGGAAGCGTTTTGACTCGAAGTCCAGCAATTTTCATAAGCATTTTGATAGCCTATTGTCACAGCTTCAAAATTGGCATAATAGGGAGCCGGTACGGTAGCCACACAGTGAGTGTAAAAAACAAAGGGTCCCGCCCATTGGCTGGTATCGGCTGGTCCGCAAATTTTCCGTACAAAAAATCCATACTGGGAGCTGCCGGTAAGATTGTTAAGCGTTAAGCTGTTGCCGGTTACAATTGTGCGGGAGGCATTTTGTAAGGAGGCCAGTGCCTGGCCATAGGCCAGTTCAAAAGTTCCCTTGGTACCACCTTGCCAAAGCAGGGTTGCAGAAGTTGCTGTAACCCATGTAGTATCAAGGTTAAGGGGTACCGGGCAGGTAACAGGATCGGCTATGGTGATATCATCCAGCGCGAGATCTCCATCAAAGCTATTACCCCGGTAAGTCCTGAAACGCACCTGTATCACTCCGGAGTAAGCAGAAAGATCAACAACAGTATCGAGCCAGGGATCAAAATTTGAAAACTGCTGCTCACCGCCTATAACCAG
>CAZNMG010000229.1:0-6991 GCA_964574075.1 uncultured Owenweeksia sp. | reverse complement strand
GAACAAACGTCTGTCCTATAATCTTCCACCGTCTGCCATGCAGGTGGAGCAAGGCGATGACGGCATACTCTGGATAATGGGCAGCGTGGGCACCCAGCATATTTGCCTCATCAAAATGGATGATGCGGGCAACATTCTGCTTTCGGTCTTTTACGATGAAATTCCAAGCGTGTGGTCCCAACACTTTTCACTGATAGAAGACAGCGGTTGTCTTATTATCAATAAAAGCAATCTGCTGCGCATAGACTCTACGGGTGCTGTGGTTTGGAAGGTGCAATATCCCGATCTTCATTTACTGATGGGCGCTGTGCCGATAGATGAAGGTTTTCTTATTTCCGCCCATAACCTGGGAAATGTCACCAATACCTTTAAAGTGGATGGTTCGGGAAACGTGATTTCCAACCGGACAACTGCCAGCAATTTTTTTGGCATCACCACCAGAAAATACCCTGATGGCCGCATTTTATGTATGGGCTTCAACGAATTAGTCGACTCCACCGGAAACAGAGCCACCGCCCCTTCCATTATGCAGCTCGATAGTAATGGCCGTTTTATAAGAAACGTGCAGGTAGGCATCGATGCGGTGAATGGCCTGCTGGGGCAAGCCCGTTCTGCGGAGTTACATAATGGCTCTTTAATAGTGGATGGAACCACTTCAAAGGTGGTAAATGGAAACTTTACCCACTCCAGAATGCTCGCCCGCATGACGATGGACCCGGAGTACTTCCTTTGTGGCGATACAGCTGAAATTGTGACCAGCCAGCTGGCTGCTGTGACCAAGGCAGCGCGGAATCCCCCAACTGTGACCCCGTTTACTTTTGAAGATACCAGCTTTACCTGGACGCCTGTCGCAATTTCGCAACTGCCCATAACTGAATGCAGTGCGGAGAATAACTACACCAACCTGTTTCCCACAGATAGCCTTCTGCTCTGCCAACCAGATTCCATCGATCTGCTCGATCCTGATTTAAATCCCGAAAGCCTGTGGTGGTCCAATGGAAACAGCAGGAGGGTTATTTATGCCGATACGCCCGGAACCTACGTGCTTGCGGTTACCTTTCCCTGTGATCCCCGGGTTTATTATGATAGTGTAGAAGTTGTTTTTGAACCTGAACCGGTTCACCATATTTCGGTAAGCCCTCCTGAAGTGGAGGTGCACGAATGGGTAAAGTTCAGCTATACCTCAAACAACCCTGCGGATGCGGTGACCTGGTATTTTGGTGATGGTACAGAAGAGGTTTCCAACATCACGGAGCACAGTTATCCGAAGGCAGGAACGTATCCCATCACCATCCGGGTGCAAACTGCCGGGGGCTGTGTGTATGAATATTACGATACGGTGAAGGTGCATTTCGGGGAGCTTGTGATTCCCAATATCTTCAGCCCCAACGGGGATGGTATTAATGATCTGATGACCATAACTGGCGGGGGCATCGATTTTCAGGTGGAACTTTACAATCGAAACGGCACCTTAGTGAGGGCGCTGCAGGGCCAGCCCTGGGATGGAACTACCAGCTCCGGGGGCCAGGCTGCTGATGGTGTCTATTTTTACCTGATCCGTTATACCCTGAGCGATGGCAGCTTCGCAGCTAAAAAGGGAACCATAACTTTGGTGAGGAACGGGCGCTGATCATTAGGTAAAACCATTACGGGCGGGCCTCAATTTCATTTACCCTTCCTGTCCCTTCCGGCATCCTTCAGCGCTTTGTTGATGATCCATTCCAGCTGGCCATTGGTGCTGCGAAATTCATCAGCTGCCCACTTCTCCACCGCCTTCAACAGATCCTCATCAATACGCAGGGCAAATGCTTTTTTATTCGCCATAGCTCCTTTCCTTTTGCTCCCGGTGTTCTTCCATAAACCGCTCTACCAGCGCAGGCCGGTTTATCCCGAAGCGATAATTGCGGCCATCCTTTGTTGTAATGGCCAGTGCCTTCCCGGGTTTCATCACATACACCCAACCTCCGCCCATGGTGATCCTGTAGCCCAGGCCGTGAACCCATCTGTGATTGGCGATAGACCACTCCGCTATCTCATCAAACTGTATTGTTTTCCGGTTCAGCACAAAAGGGTTTGATCGATAAATGATCCTGTCCGGCTCCATACGCAGGTAAGTATTCATGGTGGTAAGCAGCAACGCGCAAAGCAGGAGGCTCAGGAGGGAAAATCCCAGGCCCACCCATTCCCCCGTTTCCATAACCTTATCCAGTGCCAGGGGACTTACCATCAGGATTAATGGGAGGCACAGGATCACCATTATTCCCCCAAAAATATAGGTGTTATCGCGGAAGCGCTGGATTTCCGTAAGGTAGCGCATGGTTTAGTTGTAAAGAGTTCCCGCATTCACTACCGGCTGCGCATTTTTGTCGCCACACAATACCACCATCAGGTTGCTCACCATGCTGGCGCGCTTTTCCATATCAAAGTCCACGATTTCTTTGGCCTTCAGTTGGGCCAATGCCATCTCCACCATACTTACGGCACCTTCCACAATTTTCATACGGGCGGCCACTATAGCTGTGGCCTGTTGCCGCTGCAGCATGGCTCCGGCTATTTCAGAGGCATAAGCCAGGTGGTTGATGCGCGCTTCCATCACCTCTATCCCCGCAATATCAAGCCGCTCCTGCATCTCGCGCTCCAGCTCATTATTTATATCCTCCAGCCCACTGCGCAGGCTATCATCCCTTTCATCATCGTCAAAAGTGTCATAAGGATAAGCGCTTGCCAGCTTCCGCACGGCCGTTTCGCTCTGTATCATTACAAACTCCTCAAAATCGTTTACATCAAAAGCAGCACGGTATGTATTGCGCACGCGCCACACCAGCACCACACTGATCATTATCGGGTTCCCCAGCTTGTCATTCACCTTTATGGGCTTGTTTTCAAAATTGCGCGCCCTCAGGCTTATCTTCTGCTTCAGGAAAAAGGGGTTCACCCAGTGAAAACCATTCTTTACGATGGTTCCCTTATAGGCGCCAAACAGCACCAGCACTACCGCTTTATTGGGATTGATCACCACAAAACCTATCACGTGAAAGATAAACAGCAGCACGGGTCCGATGCCCCAAAAACTCCTTTGAGTGAAAAGGAAGATAGCAGCAGCTAAGAGCAGCAGCGAAACGATTACGTGGACATAACCGGACTGCCCTTTGATTATTTTTTCTGTTTCCATTGGTTTGATATTAATTTGATATCACAATAATACAAAAAATGAAGCATCCTGGAAACGGGAGGCCCGGTTTATTTACGCTGTTGTTTAATTCAAACTTTGTATTACCTTTCAGGTAGCTTGAACAAACTAATTATTAATCAAACCATTACCCATGAAATTACTAAAGTCTACCAGCATTCTTATGTTGGTAATTAGTGCAACCGTATCCTGCGAAGCCCCTGAAGAAAAAAAAGCTGAAACAGCACCTCCCAATGTAGAAAACCTGGTAAGCGTATGGAATGAAAGCTGGAATAATAATGATATAGAAGCCATTTCCGGTCTTTTTTCGGATGATGCTTTGCTGCTCACCAGCAATTTCGTTTTTGAAACCAAAGAGGAAATAAAGAGTAACTGGATACAGCAGAATGCACCTGTGATGGCCGACCTCAATACCAATATCCTAAAAAAAGGCACAGAAGATGGGCTTGTATATGCTGCAGGCACCTACGAGCACAACGTAAAAACCCCGGATACCCTCATCACGGGGATGGTTGGGTATTTTACCCTCATTTGGTCTCCGGATTCCACCGGCAATTATCTCCTGGAGTTTGCACAGATCGAAAGAGTGGAATAACATTCAGGTGGTGGGCACAGGGGTCTTATTCTCACCGGCTTTTACCGCCAGGTAGGTACCCGAACTGATGCCCATCAGTACCATGAGTTCATTGTCGAGGTCGGGAATTTGCTTTTCGAGATAGACGCTGTAAAGGAAGAAGGAAGCAATGGCGATGGTGAAAACCACATTTTGCAGCCTGTGTATGCTCACCCCGGAAGAATCGGAAATGATATTGAGAAAGAAGCTGCCGGAGTCATTTTGATCCTGGTGGCGTTTGGCAATGTGCGGGTCGCGGATATCGTTCTGGTCCATGATCATTCCACCCAGGGTGGTGCCGGCACTGATGCCAAGCAGCGCCAGTATATCGCCCGTAATATCTATGGTGCTGCCCTTCATCACCCATACGTAGAAAAAGGCCGCGAGGATAATGAGCGTCCAGAAGCCGAACTGTGTGCGGGCAAGGCTGAAGGGTGCCAGGTTTCCCAGGGTGCTGCTGTCGCGAAGGAAGATCATCCCGTTTTTCCAGATGGCATAGGCCAATAAGGCCGCAATCAGAAGCACGGCAATAAGGGTAAAGGTGAGCTTCAGCTGGCGGTAGGGGTCAATGATTATCGTGAAATCACCAACTTCCATACGGTCTTCGGGGCTGGCGCCAACAGAAAGTTTCACCAGCAACCGCTCCTCGTTGAACACGTTGAACAGCCGTTCAAAATCCGTTTCATCGATGGTTCTCCGGAGTTGAAACTGGTACAGCCCGCTTCCGCCCTTTACCGGCTTCAGGTCGTCAATATGCACATTGTTGAGAAACACCTTGTTCCATGCAGGCAGCATTTCCCCCTCCACATGAAGCCTCAGGTGCTCCTCGAGCATTGCCTGGGTAACTGGGGTGCCGTTGAGGGATTAAACATAAAGGATGGGAAGCTTAGGCGGCTCCTCAGTAATTTCCGCTACAGGTACAGCTGGTGCGGAATCACCGGCCGTTTGCTGCCCAAGTGTAGGTGGGGTAAATACTAAAAAGAGCGAAAAGGCCAGGAAGCTGAGCGAGGGTGGTAAAGGTGTTGACATAACGCTACTGGTGTTAATAGTATATGCGCTTGCCCTATATGTCTCCCAAATGGCGGCTTATGGGGAAAGGTCACCTTCGGCAGAAGGTGCTCATGCTAAATCGCGGAAAGGGGGAAAATGTTTAGGGGAGGGGAGAAAAAAGGGTGGTCTCCGGTACTTCCTACGATATACTGCTCATTATAGAGATTTCAAAGAGTTAGTCTCCAGAACATATGGATTAGTGATGGTGCGTTTGCCAAACCTTTCCAGTAAAGCCAGTACATCATTGGGTGCAATGCTTTCACGCTCTACCACATTCCTCACGCGACTACGGGCCAGAGAGGGTATGCGCGAACTAAAAAAAGGCCACAACACTGTACTCCTGTAGGTCTTGTGAATATCGGGGAAGTCGGCCAGTGGGCGGATTCCTTTATATTCTTTAAACTGCTGTGAGTATAAAAATTCCCATTGACCATTGTGGTACTTAAGCTTCCCCACAAGTAATTCATCAAGGTGAAGCTCAAATTGGGCCTCTTTCCCAGCCTGAACTTCCAGCTCGCGGTTGTACTTTGGGGTGAGATATTTCCTGAGTTTCTTAATCATACTTTTTGGGTCATGTCCAATATTAAAACAATTCCACCTTCGTCCTTAAATGATTCCCATCGGAGTAATTGATATACTTCTTATGCTGTAACTGACCAATGATAACTCCCGCAGGGGTTCTGAATTTTTCAGCAAAAGCAAGTATAGTATCTGTTGTCAGTGGTGCAGCTTCTAATACCTCGTTCAAATCATCCTCAGGCAAAAGCCATTTCTTCGCAAAGTCATTGGCCTCATCTTCTTTCTGCTGATCTTCCTCTGTACCCTCTACGTTTTCCAGGAAAATATCTTTTTTGCCATGAAGCAAAATATGGCCGGCTTCGTGAAAAAAAGTGAACCAAAAATGATCATCCGTTTTGTACCGCCCAGAGAGCTGGATTAAAGGATTACCTCTAAACCACCTTGTAGCTCCACTAATGGGCGCTTTGGGAAGTGTGGGAACATACACTACTGCAACACCACAATCTGCGCAGATGGCCTGAAGCCGCTCCGCAAAATCCTTTGGATGTTGAAAAGCCAACTCCTTTACTTCATGAAAGCATTTTTTGAATTTTCCCTTGTCATAATCTTTAAGCTTCAATTCTTTGGCGGCTAGTTCGGCCATACGCAGCCACACGGAAATAGCCTCGGGATTTTGCGTATTGGCCAGAGAAATTCTAAAAGCTACCGAAACCTCCTGCTCCACGTAAATCCTGCCCCACTCCTTAGGAGAGGCAACACCAAAGAAAGACAACAGAGCATCGGCTAACACAGGTTTCTCTCTCAGGTTTGGCAACAAACCCAGCTTTTTCATTTCGCGAACAGGAAACCGCTTCAGCCAATCAATACAGGTTTGAAGGAACTCTTTTTGTTCGATTTCATAGAGCTGTCTGCGATACTCACTTTCCCTGTTGAGCCAAAAGCTCGCAGGTATTCCCAGGACTTTTTCCAGCTTATGGGCTGTTGCCGTTGATATCACCTCGCGCCCACGGATGATATCGTTTACTTTTTCCTTGGGCCTGCCAATTCTTTCGGCCAGTTCAGCCTGAGACATACCAAGCTCGTCCAGGGTTTCCTGTATGGTATCCCCTGGCGGAGAAAGCAGCACTCTTTCTAATTTCAATAAACTGTTCATGGCTATGTGGTTTAGTGATAATCTTCAATTCGTAGGATGTTAATGATAGTTACCTGTTCCCAATCCAAGCCTCCATCGGCTTTTGCAGGTAGGGGATCATGGAATGGTTCAAATACTATTCGATAATTCTTCGAAATATCTACGGCTAGTTCTCCGTGGTGATCTCCCGTCAATTTGTGACATCGGGCTGCAGGTATCTGTCGGATCACTGCCAGGTTTTCGGCAGCTTTGAATTCCTGCATCCGCTGATTGGCTTTTTTGGCTCTCTGCCCCAGGGCCTTAACCAATTCCCTCGGATCGGTCAACTGCTTTCTAAGTTTGTTGGTTTTGAATTCTATCTGCACTACAAAAGTACGTTTTATTAACGAAATTGGTTAATAAAAAGTTTAACATCCCTTTTAAAACGCTGAATCAGAGCCTTCAATAAGTACACTATAGGTTCTCAAATGGCTCAACATTTTCAGCA
>CAZNMG010000228.1:0-3124 GCA_964574075.1 uncultured Owenweeksia sp. | reverse complement strand
TTACGATTATAGTAAGCCGGGGATGGATGATGACTTTGTACCGCAAACGGTACCCATCCGTGACAACGAGGTGGAAACCGGGCATTAAAGCTCAACTTTCCAACGATTTTTTAGAACCCTGCGGCTAAGCTGCGGGGTTTTTTTATTGGATGGACGGTTGTATTCCTGTGTTAGCGTGGCTGTTTCGGGTGCTTTTTCTTTCTTCTCATACTAAGCCTACAATTGATCATTCACGCAACGTTTGCTGTCGGGGGGGCATTACCGATCTATGATATGGCTGCGCGCTGTGGTGCTGAGAGATTTATCGGGGGTGAGATGGAGCTCTACTTGTAGGGCTGATCGAACATATAACGTACTCCTATAAAAAACAATCTGTTCTCATAGCACTCATGTTTATCAGGAATTTGCGGATTGGAAACGTTGGCCACGGGTGTAAAATTCATACTGGCTCCAAGGTTTAGAGATAACCCCCTGAAGAGATTGAAGCGCCCACTCATATGACCGGCCAACTGGTATAAAGGTACAGCATCTTTTTCTAATGAATAGGGTACATCTAAAGAGTAATCGGTGTGGTCGTTTAATCCAATAAAAAAAAGGTTATCTATACCTGGCTCGAGCCAAAAGAATCCAGCCTTGAACTGAAGCCGTACTGGAATATTGGCATAATAAAGTACTTTTTTAGTCGGGGAGGGAACATAAAAATTTGACGGTGTTAGATCTCTACCTTCACCTCCTCTCGTAGAAAGTCCCAATCCACAAGTGACGCCCAGCCATTTGAAAGGCGCGTAGTCATACATGCCCAGAATCTCATATTGAATAATAAACTCTGCGAGGTGGGGCCCTAATCCATCACATTCGCCTCTCTGTAATCCTCCGAGGTTGAGGTTTGCCTGAATACCAAAACTTGAATAGGGTTCGAACCTCTGTGCAATCATCAATCCTGGTAATACAAATAGAATTCCTAGGAAATATTTTTTCATCATCCTTCTCTAAAATTATATCTATATGCCACCACCATTCCAAACACGGAAGATCGATCTTCAAAGCCATCCTCTATAGTCCACCAGGTTTCCTGGAACAGTGAAAATTCAAGTTCCTTCCGTTTGTCGTTGTAAGGAGAAAAGCTAATCCCCAAAAAAGGTTTGGTACCCAATTGAAAATAGGTGCCATCAGACCTACCTAACTGCCGATCCAAATTACCTGACAGATCTGATTGATAAGTTTTATAATTTTCACTCTGCATTCCAATTCCCCCGCTAAAACCAATAAACAAATTAAAGTTTTCGTCACGATGGTATAGCCCGGGACCTGTAACGAGTGCTAAACGGGAGTATGAAATTTGAGTAACTATAACCTCTTGGGTGGAATTTATTGGCGGGTAGATACGCTGATATCGCACCGGAAAAAAGTAGTCGGCTACTAAGCTGGTACGGAAGGAAAAAAACTTACTGATGTTTCTTTGGTGGTTTAGGTCCAGGGAAACACCTGCTGTGGTAAGTGAATGTGAGGTAACTGTGGCAATACTATTTCTGATGCCAGCGCATAAACTATGGGGATAGGGACTCTGCCCATGAGAACACCATGCTGAAAGTGTTAATAAAAGTGCCAGCCAATGCTTTTTCAAATTGCTATTCTTTCAATTACCTAAAACCATTTATGTCTCCTTCAATTCTGAGCCGGATGAATAATGACCCTAGGCTAGAGCAGAAAAAGATACTTCAAAATTACAAACCCGTCTTAGCGCACGACTGTGTCGGAGGCTTTTTCTTTCTCTTTATGCTTACCTTCTCATGAGCGGGCGTATAAATTTATAAATCCTGAAGTTGCTTACTTCTTAAGTTTTGCGGTAGTTAAATGCACAGGTGTTTTCAGCCGCATATTTATAAAGACATTGATGTAAAAGGCCTTACGGGGTTAGCGCGCCACTGTGTCGCGTGCTTGTTTCTTATCCTTCTTCTTTATTTTTATCTCATGAACCGGAAGTATAAATTCAAGAATCCTGAACGTGCTTACTTCGTAAGCTTTGCGGTTGTGGAATGGAGGGATGTCTTCACCCGGAATATTTACAAAGACATCCTGATTGACAGCCTTACTTATTGTCAGAAAAATAAAGGTTTGGAGATCTTTTCATGGTGCATGATGACCAACCACATTCATCTTTTGATTCGCTCCGGTGGTAGTGAAAACCTCAGTACCAGGTTTTCGGACAATTAGACAAATAAATTCCCTCCCGGATAAAACATATGAAAAATTGGTTCGTTAGCGTAGCTAATTGAAAATCAAATATTTTATGTTTCGAGTTGTCAAAAACAATTTTTTCACTCTTTTACTAGCCGGTGGTATAGGCGTTACGGCTACTACAGCCATGGCTCAGGGAACTATGCCTGATCAGCAACCAGCCACTGAAACGAATTATAGTGAAGAAGAGCTGAAGCTTTTTGTTGAAGCTACAGAATCTGTTCAGGCCGTACAGACAAAGCACCAGGGGGAAATGGTGGCTGTGATTCAGGAGAAAGGATTAACACCGGAGGAATTCCAGAGCATGGCCCAGCAGCAACATCCGGATGCAGCAGCCCCTGAAATGACCGAAGAGAAAAAAGCCGCCTTTGCCAATGCCCTTAATGAGGTGATGGCCATTCAGCAAACTATGAATACTGACCTGGAATCTGCTCTTGCCGATCATGATATGGAAATGCAGCAGTACCAGCAAATGGCTATGAATATTCAGCAATCACCTGAACTTTCACAAAAGGTGATGAAGATGATGGAGAAATAAGTATCCGTCAAAATTCTTTTTTAAAAAGAGGCTGTCTCCAAAGCAATTTTGAGATGGCCTTTTTTTATTGTGGATAATTGCAGAGCAGTTTTTCAGGTAACTTTTAAATTTCAGAACAAAGACGGGTAAAAGAAGAGGGCTTTTTAAGCGGCCATCTTCTTAAGGTTATGGGTAATAGCCATTAATCCGGCTTCGATTTCCACTTTTTGGGTGCTCCGGAGGTTAAATCGTTTGAAGTTTTGGTTCTGTTTAATATTGCCAAAGACAGCTTCTACCTCCACCGGCCATTTGCTGCGGTGATAAAGGCCTTATTTACAGCAGTGCCCGAGATTATGCCGGAGAAAAGGC
>CAZNMG010000227.1:0-4745 GCA_964574075.1 uncultured Owenweeksia sp. | reverse complement strand
CTCGCTTTTCTCACGGCCACGGTATATGCTTTTAAAAGATCAGCGATATTCTTCTTTGGACTCACCTTTTTCCTTATCAATATTGTGCTGATGCTGAAATTCATGGATATCCCCTTCGGTAATTACCTGATGGCTGACCGGTATAACTACCTGCCCCTCATTGGCCTGATGCTTTTGCCGGTACAGGGCATATTTCTGCTCGCCAGGAAATTCAGAATTTCAGAACAACTGGCTTTTGGCAGCATTCTGGCCGTGGCAGTTTTGTTTGGCATTCTCACGGTTGAGCGCATTAAAATATGGAACAACAGTGTAGCACTATGGAGTGATGTTATTGAAGACTATCCTGCCTATAGCCATGCCTGGAATATGCGCGGCCTCGGCTACATTGCCCGGGGAAATAACCAGGCGGCCCTGCAGGATTTTAAGGCTGCACAGGAAACAGATCCTGAGTTAGTGGACAGCTATGTGAATTTGGCGGTACTCCAGTACAATCTTAATAAACCCTCTCTTGCCTTACCACACCTGGAGGAAGCCAAAACACGTTTCCCGGGCGAGGCACGTGTGTACAGCGCTTCTGCAGCTGTAAACCTCAGCCTGAAGAAGACCGAGGCAGCGCTTGCCGATATTAATACCGCCCTGCAGCTTACACCTGAAAATGATGACCTCAGAATCACAAAGGCGCAGATACTGATACAGGCAGGCCGCCTTGCAGAAGCAAAAGTGCTGTTACAGTCATTACCAGGGCACGCCAAAGCCCAACAGCTTCTCCTTGGTTTAAATGCCGCGGCTCAACCACCATTGACCAAGGCTGGAAATAGCCAGCAACAAAGTGAGCAGTTGGCCGGTCGTGCTACAGAGTTGGGAAAACAGGGGCGCCTTAGCGAAGCCCTGCCGCTTTTTACGGAAGCCATAAGGCTCTACCCCGCCAATGATGTTGCCCACCTCAACCGCGGCTCCACCTTTGCCCGTATGGGGCGTCTTGAAGAAGCGCTACAGGATTTTAAAAAGGCGGCAGAGCTGAAACCGGAAGAATCGAAAGCATTTTATCTATTGGGCGTGGTGTACCGGGACCTGGGGGATCGTGCCAATGCCTGCGCCAACCTTTCGCTGGCAGCCCAAAAAGGATTTAATCTCCCGCCCGAGCTCATGACTTATTGCAAATAAGGTGTTGGGGAATAGCTTTTGCAGTAAGGTATGAAAAGCCCACAGCTTTCTTACTTTTAACAGCTACATGAAGTTATTCAATCTGACCCTCAGGATGCGCATATTCGTCTCGATGATCTTGATCATCCTGATATCTTTTTTCCTGACGGGTGCCTTTTCATTTTATCATTTTAAGAGCGAAAACCAGCAGTACCACGAGGAGCGGCTTAAAAGAAAGGAGCATAGCATAACACAAGCCATCGAATACTTTCTGAGCAATGAACCCATCGGTCGAAATAACGACAGTATAGTAAGACGCTTTGATGAGAAGATCTGCGAACTGGCAGCCATCAATAGCATGGATGTGAATATTTATAGCCTTAGTGGCAAGTATCTTATCTCCAGCAACCCCGCATTGTTTGATAAAAGAATCCTTGAAGAGCAGCTTTCGGCTAAACTTCTTGAGATGCTTCGGCAGCGACCGGATCAACTTCTGGTGGAGTCAAATACTGATTCCATGCAATACCTCTCTACCTATGACTATATTCACAACAAGGAGAATAAACCCATTGCAATCGTAAACCTCCCTTATTTCGATACGGAGGATACCCACCGCCAGGATATCAATGAATTCCTGATGCGGCTGATGTGGATCTATGTGCTGCTCTTCCTGGTATCCATTTTTATCGCCTATTTTTTATCAAACTACATTACCGGCTCGCTACAGGCCATTGGTGATAAGCTCAAAAATATTAAGATCAATGAAGCCAACCCACCACTGCTCTGGCGCTTTGATGATGAGGTGGGAACCCTTGTGAAGGAATATAACCGCATGCTGGCCGAGCTCGAAAAAAGTGCGGTGAAGCTGGCGCAAACGGAGCGTGAAAGTGCGTGGAAGGAAATGGCAAAGCAGGTGGCCCATGAGATCAAAAATCCACTGACACCCATGCGGCTCAATGTGCAGTATCTCCAAAAGAGCCTCAAAACAGAAAACCCTCAAAAACTTCAGGAATTCTGTAGCAGCATGATAAGCCAGATCGATACCCTTAGTAGTATAGCGGAGGCTTTTTCGCGGTTCGCCAATATGCCCGAACTGAAAAGGGAACGGTTTCCGGCAAAGGAGATCATACAGCGCGTTACCAGCCTTTACCCCGAGTACAATATCAAATTTGACTGTGAAAACCCGGAGGTAAAGATTCTCGGAGACAAGGATCAGCTGGTACGGGTAATGAATAACCTGATCAATAACTCCATACAGGCGATTCCTGAAGGAAAGGAACCACAATTAATAGTACGTATGGAAGCCCGTGAGGCGGATGTATTGATCTCGCTGAGCGACAATGGAAGCGGCATACCCGAAGAACAGGCCGATAAAATATTTGAACCACGATTCACCACCAAAACCAGGGGAATGGGCCTTGGGCTTGCCATGGTTAAGAATATTATTGACGGTTTCAACGGCAGCATTTGGTTTGACTCAACCCTGGGCCTTGGAACCACCTTCTATATATCCTTACCTTTGGCAGGAAGAAGCAGATTCTTATGAAAACACTGACATTTTTAGGGGCATTAATCATTAGTGCCGCCCTTCAACCGGCTTTTGCACAAGCCCCGGCACAACAGGTAGAGCCGCAACCTGGAACTATAGATGTGATCGGAGAAGCTTCGGTGAACCTGGCACCCGATTATGCCACAATAAATATTGTGGTGGAAAAACAGCACCTCAAGCCAGCGGAGGCTCAAAAAGCCACAATGGAGGAAATGAGCGCGGTGCTCAGTTACCTCAAATCGGTAAAAAACATTTCGGAAGTAAAAACCCAGGTAGTGGAACTAAGGCCCGTGTACCGCGACTATCAGAAAGGGGAGAAGGAATATATGGCGCGCCAAATTGTAAGCTTCAGGTTAAACGACCTGGAGCAGTATGATGACGTTATTCTGGAGTTGCTTCAAAAAGGAATAGACGGTATCGGGCAGGTGGCATTTCGCTCCACCGCTGAAGAAAAGTATGAAGAAACTCTCCTGAAGCAGGCGGTAATAGATGCCCGGGAAAAGGCAACGCTATTGGCAGCAGAACTGGGCCAGAGCATTGGAAAGGCCACTTTTATAACCGATCGCAGTTATAATTCGCCTTATCCGCATCCCGAAGGTGCCCGAATGCTCAAAATGGACTCCGGCCCTTCAGTGGAGCCCGGGGAGTTAACCCTGTCCATGTCAGTAAATATTCGTTTTCAATTACATTAATCCTGTAAAGCCAACCGCATGTCTTTCGAAAATATACTTGTCCAGCAGGAAGGTCACCTAGGGTTGCTCACCATTAACCGCCCCACCCAGCTCAATGCCCTCAACCGCGATACCATTAAGGAGCTGCACCAGGCATTGCTTAAGTTTAATGCCGATGAGGAGATACGGGCGGTTATTCTCACCGGGAGTGGGGAAAAAGCCTTTGTGGCTGGTGCCGATATTAAGGAATTCATAAACTTCAGCATTCATGAAGGCACCGAACTGGCCGCCCAGGGCCAGGAGTTACTATTCGATCTTCTGGAGAATTTTAACAAACCCGTAATTGCTGCCATTAATGGGTTTGCGCTGGGCGGTGGACTGGAACTGGCAATGGCGTGTCACATACGGGTAGCCTCTTATAATGCTAAAATGGGTTTGCCCGAAACGAGCCTGGGAGTAATACCGGGATATGGGGGCACCCAGCGGCTGGCACGCCTCATCGGGTATGGGCGCGCACTGGAGATGATCACTACCGCAGGAATGGTCGAAGCTGACCGGGCCTATGAGATTGGCCTTGTAAACCACACCGTGGCTGCCACCGACCTTATGGAAACGTGTAAGGGAATTGCCGCTAAGATTGCCCGCAATTCACCGAGGGCCGTTCACAGCGCTATTAAAGCTATAAACGCTGGTTTTGATGCCGATGTAAACGGCTTTAAAGTGGAGATCGAGGAGTTTGGCAAATGCTTCGGTACCGAAGATTTTAAAGAGGGTACTTCGGCCTTCTTGGAAAAGAGGAAGCCTGACTTTAAATGAGGAGTCCTCATTACCTTACGGTAAAAAAATCTGCCCGCTATTTTACCAGTGGTCCCCTGGAGGGCAATTACAGAAGCCTATGCTTTGTCCTGCATGGCTATGGCCAGCTTGCCGAATATTTCATCAGACCTTTTACTGGTTCCTCGCTTCAGGATGTGCTGTTTGTGGCGCCTGAAGGTTTGCACCGCTTTTATTTGAGTGGAAACTCAGGCAGGGTAGGAGCCAGCTGGATGACAAAGGAGGACCGGCTCAAGGATATTGAGGATTACTGCACATATCTTGATGAGCTCTATGACTCACTAAAACCATTGATGAAACAAACTGCCCCGGTTGGAGTGCTTGGTTTCTCGCAGGGTGTGGCTACCGCCTGCCGCTGGCTCACCAACTCAATCCATTCCTTTGATTACCTTATAAATTATGCCGGTGCCTTTCCGCCCGATCTCAACCATGAAATGGCCATCAGAAAGATGCAAAAGATACCGGTGCACCTGCTTTTGGGCGATAGCGATGAATACATCAACACCGCCAAATATCACACGCACCTTGATGAGTTAACAGCAAAGGGA
>CAZNMG010000226.1:0-3897 GCA_964574075.1 uncultured Owenweeksia sp. | reverse complement strand
TATCTGGAGACATTTGAAAATCTGACAGGCACGTTTCCAAGTGCAATGTACCCCAACTGCTGGCAGGACAGTACATCCGGCAGTCTCAACTGGCAGGCTGATGTTGGAGGCACCACCTCAACCAACACCGGTCCGAATGTTGACCATACCACCGACAGTACCATAGGAGTCTATATGTACCTTGAAACCTCCAATACGGGCCCGGATGCCTATCTGCAAATGCCGGAACTGGACCTAACCTCGCTTACAACACCTGTTTTAAGCTTCTGGTACCATATGTATGGCGCCACTATGGGTGATCTGGAAGTAGAGTCGAGCACCGATACCGGCAAGAGCTGGACTCTCATTCTTCGCCTCAGGGGGCAACAACAAACATCAGGAACTGATGCCTGGAAACAAGCTTCAGTGGACATTACACAATTCAAGTCCCCATTGACCCTTCTACGTTTCCGGGGTACAAGAGGAACCGATTTTACAGGTGATATGGCAATTGACGATGTAGAGGTCATGGAAGGACCAGCGTGCCCTGTACCCTCGGCTTTCACACTATCCACTACTCCTAGCAGCGCGACCTTCAACATAATTGGTGGAGGTTCCTCCTATAACGTTGAATGGGGCCCGGTGGGTTTTACGCAAGGCACAGGTTGTGTGGGCACTTTTGCCAATGGTGTCTTCACCATAACCAATAGTACCGATCCTTCGTGTATCAACACGCTGGCCAGCAATACAACCTACCACCTTTACCTCCGCAATAATTGCTCTCCCAATGGTTTCTCCGGTTGGGTAGGGCCAATTTCCTTCACCACCCAGTGTTTTCTGACGGCCCCTATTTCACAAGACTTCGAAAGCGGTTTTACCCCAGGAGCAAGCGGTCCGGGTATTTCAGCATGTTTTAATTCTGTTAAAACAGCAGACCCCCAATGGGAAGTAGAGGATGCGACCGGGGCAAACGAGAATTCTACAGGTACGGGCCCTTTTTATGATAATACCTCATATGGCACAGCCGGGGGGCATTACATTTACTTTGAATCCAATTCAGGGTCCACCGGTGCTGCCGATACTTTATATACCGCACCCATTGACGTGTCTGCACTTTCCATCCCGATGGTGTCACTAGCCTATCATATGTATGGTGTGGATATAGGAACGCTCCAGATAGAAGTTCTAAATGGCTCAACCTGGGATTCTGTTACTTCAGTTTCGGGTCAGCAGCAGTCTGCCGGAGGCGATCCCTGGTTTGTTCTTAGGGACAGTCTTCTTGGCCTCACCAGCGATACCATTCAGCTCCGTATCATTGGTTCCAAGGGGGGTTCAGGGGCTGCCGGAGATATTTCCATAGATGACCTGCAGGTAGTTGAAACCCCTTCCTGTTTTACCCCGGTGGCGCTAGGTATTATAGGCAGTACCACTACTTCAGCTACGGTATACTGGACTTCCGGAGGAGCTTCTAATTGGGATGTTCAATACGGAAACCCGGGATTTTCTGTTGGTTTTGGTACACAGGTTTCCGCTGTTAATGACACGACTACCTTAACCGGATTATCTGCAGGGACTAATTACGAATTTTATGTTCGCGACAATTGCGGGCAGGGTAATGTGAGTACTTGGGTAGGGCCATTCCAGTTTAGTACCAAGCTTTGCGATGCTTCGCAGGGCTGTATATTTACTGCAGATCTTAGTGACTCGTATGGAGATGGTTGGAATGGTGCCGAAATTTCATTTGTGCAAAATGGAGTAGTGGTGGCCACCATAGGTTCTTCATTTACCACTGGTTTTGATCTCAATAATATTCAGGTTATGCTGTGTGATGCCTATTCAACCGATGTGGTTTTAAGCAATGCCGGAAGCTATTCCGGTGAAATCGGATTTGAGATCAGCTCCCCGTTTCCCAACGTTGTAGCAACACTTGCATCAGGAACTACACGTGCTACCGGAGATATCCTGGCCACATTTACAGCTTCATGCGCCCTGCCATCCTGCCCGATGGCAGATAGTCTCCAGGCCAATGATATTTCCGATACGGAAGTTTCGCTTGAGTGGAATCACCCCGGGGGTGCTACTTCCTATGAGGTATGGTTCGGGCCGCAGGGTTTCTATCAAGGCTCACTAACTGTTGGCGGACACAAAACGTTGGTTACAGGAGATAGTCTTTACATGGACACCTTAACACCCGGGCGTAGTTATGAATTTTTGGTAAGGGCCATATGCTCACCAGGCGATACCAGTGCCTGGTCGGGTACTCACAATTTCAAGATGCTTCTATGTGATATCAGTGAGGCGTGTAATTTTGTTGTCGACCTTTATGACACCTATGGTGATGGCTGGAATGGAGCTACAATTTCTTTTATCCAAAATGGAGTGGTTGTCCAGACCCTGGGTGCAGCGTTTACAACCGGTTTGAGCCTAACAGGCTTAACCGTGAGCCTGTGTGATAGTTTGCCTACACAGGTTGTTCTGAGTAATGCGGGTACCTACCCAGGAGAGATAGGTTTCGAAGTTACCTCTCCATACAACACTGTGGAGGTATTGCACACGGCAACTTCAGGCCTCGTTACAGGCAATGTACTGGGTTCTTTCAATGCTTCATGTACCCAGCCTACCTGTACTGCGCCTACAGCTCTTACAAGCAGCAACTCTACCCTCAACTCGGTGGATCTGTCATGGACTACAGGTGGTGCATCATACTGGCAGATAGAATATGGTCCGGTAGGATTTACACCCGGAAGCGGTACTGTGGTGAGTGTATCCTCAAAACCTCATACGCTTACAGGTCTTACCGCAGCCACCTCATATGATATTTACGTCCGTGATAGCTGTGGTCCTGGAGATTTCAGTTTCTGGACCGGACCGTTGAAAGTTTCAACTCAGGTATGTGCTGCAGCGGATGCCTGCGGCTATAGTATTGATCTTCTTGACTCTTATGGAGATGGCTGGAATAGCGGTACCATATCATTTTTACAAAATGGCATCGTGGTGCAAACCCTCGGGTCAGGTTTTACAACTGGTAGTATAATGGCGGGCGTTGCTGTAAATCTTTGTGACAGCCTTCCTACGGTTGTAATTCTTAATAATGCCGGAAGCTACCCTGGAGAGATGGGCTTTAGCCTATCTTCACCGTTTGGCCTTACCGTAGGAATGCATGTAGCGACTCCGGGACTTGTTTCAGGAGATACGCTATTGGTGTTCAATTCCTCATGCGCGGCTCCCACATGTCCTCCACCATCCAATCTTTCCACCAGTAATGTTACGCTTACAAGTGTGGATTTAGCCTGGACCACAGGAGGAGCTTCCAACTGGGAAGTGGAGTACGGGCCGGTGGGGTTTGCCCCGGGCACAGGCAACAGGGTTGTTGCCACAACAAATCCGTTTACCCTTACCGGAATTAGTGCGGCAACAACTTACGACATATACGTCAGGGACAGTTGCGCAGTGGGTGATGTGAGTATGTGGGTAGGCCCGGTAACCATAAGCACACCGTGTATTACAGTACCTGCACCGTATATAGAGGATTTTGAAACCTTTGTAGTAGGTGGTTTCGATGGCCTCGTTAATTGCTGGACTTTTGAGTCCAATAATCCCGGCACTACACCAAGCGGTGGGTTTTCATGGGAAGTAAGGAATACTCCACAAACCACTTCAACAGGTACCGGTCCGGCTGGGGATAATACCCTTTACCCGGCCATTGGCGGTAAGTGGATCCACTCTGATAACTCGGGAGGCGCATCAAATGATTCCACAATGTTTACCTCGCCTATCGTAAATATTTCAGGACTTGCCAGTCCGGTGCTTCAATATCATTTCCACAACTATGCATCGCCCACATCCACCTACCGCCAGCCGTTATATGTTGACGTATTTGATGGGGTAACATGGCATAATAAAGTCCACGAAATAGAT
>CAZNMG010000225.1:0-5398 GCA_964574075.1 uncultured Owenweeksia sp. | reverse complement strand
GGACTTGGAGTTGCGGCAAACAGAGGCATAGCGCAGACAGGTGGTGAGTGGATCGCCCGCCTTGATGATGATGACATCTGGCAGCCGGAAAAGCTATCGCTGCAAATGGAATTTCTGAAATCCCATACTGATCATCTGCTTGTGGGCAGCTGCGCTTTGGCTATAAACCACCGGGGCGAAGAGCTTTATCCTATGGAAATGCCTGAGAAGGATCACGATATCCGGAAGATCATTCTTGAGTATAACCCATTTATCCACAGCGGGGTGGTTTTTAGTAAAAAGTCCTTTTTAGAGGCAGGCGGATATTACGAACCCATGAATAAATACATGATCGACTACCTGCTTTTTTACAAGATCAGTAAACAGGGAAAGGTGGCCAACCTGCCGCAGAAACTTTTGCAATACCGGATTTCCACCAGCTCCATCGGTCATTCATTTGGAATTGAACATCCCGCGGTGACACGCCTCATACGGAAAGGTGTAAAAGAGGAAGGCCTGGACGAAAGCGACCGCCAACGCCTTCGTGAGTTAAAAAGCAAGCAGTTCCTAAATCACCGGCAGCGCAAAGCCGCCTATTACTTTTTTAGCGGAAGGGCCCTGCTCTTCTATAAGCACAACAGGCGTGCTGCTATTCGCGATTTGAGCCATTCACTGAAGTACGACTTTTTTAAACCCAAAACCTGGGTTTATCTCGGCATTTCGATCTTTGCCCCTGGTTCGCTGATCGACAGCCTGCACCAGAAATTTATGAGCAGCCACATCAAAAAAGCAATTTGAAAGACCTGAGGCATAACATTGTTTGTTTTCCATCGGTGCCCTGGAGCCACAACTGGGAGCGGCAGCATGAATTTATTACCCGCCTCGCTAAGGGAACCACTGGTATGGTTGAAATAATGGCCCCGCTGGGGATGATCAACTACTCCATATCGGGAATCGTGCAAAAACTAAGGCAGCGCTCTGAAGCAGGTGACACTACAGAAGGCACCAATCCTGTGCAGGAAAATATGCGGTTCATAAACCCGTTGATCGTTCCGCGGCACTTCAATGCTTTAATAGATGAGTTAAATAAGAACCTCCTCCGCAAGAGTATCAGGAGTAATATTCCGAAATCCATCGGATACTTCACCTATGTTAATGGTGCCACCCTGCGGCTGATGAAGGACTTTAAGCTTTCCATTCTAGATCTCGCGCAGCGCAGGCAGGTTTCTTCCGAGCTTTCAGATGATTTGAAAGCCACCGAGCGCGAAGCTGTAAAGGCCGCAGATATTGTCTTAGCAGACAACCGGGCCACTATAGCGGATTACCACGGGGTACGGAAGGATATTCATTACCTGCCGCAGGGCGTCAATCTTGTGGATTTTGTACCGGGCCAGGTACATCCCCAACTAATGGAAAAAAGGAAAACTTACAAGAAAGTGATCGGCTACATCGGAACGGATATGGTTTTTGATTACGATTTACTCAAGTACCTTATCACAAAATTCCCTCAGCACCTTTTTGTTTTTGTAGGACAGCTAAGCCGCCCCCGGAGCCATGAATTATTAGAACTTCCAAACGTGTGGCACGCAGGCAGGGTAGCGCATAAGGAGCTGGCCCCTTACCTGAAAGGCTTTGACCTTGGCCTGATTCCTTACAGGATTGATGAGTTTACTAAAGGTGTATTCCCTACAAAAGCCTTTGAATACCTTGCAGCCGGAGTACCGGTGCTCAGCACTGCCCTACCCGAATTGAAGCCTTACGAAAGTGAGGGGCTACAACTGGCAAATTCTCCGGAGCAGAGTTTTATTCTTATTAATGAGATGCTGGCCAGCAACCTATCAGGTAAAGGTCTTGTACAATCTGTGGCCAATGAATCCTGGGATGCCCGTTTTGAAGTGCTGAAAGATTTAATAGAAGATCAACTCAAAAACCCAAATTTTGAAGCCTGAACTGATCTTCATTTCAACCTGCCAGGATCATATGCTCGCCCGTCAGCTGGTGGAGAGCATAGTGAAGCACAACCATCACCTCTCCATTCATCTGGTGATGGTCAACCAAGTGGGTACTCTTTTATTGAAAGGAAATGATCTTTTTAAAATCAGTGTGATTAACACTGAAGGGAAAATGAGCCTCTCCAAAGCCAGAAACCGGGCTATCACCTACCTGACGCAGCACTCACTGAATGCCGATTATGTGTTTTATCCCGATGACGACACCACTTTTGACGAGGTTTTCTTCCGGGATTTTGACAAGTATATTCACCATCCAAACGCCTACCTCATAAGAGTACTGAACGAGGATGACCACGGTGAATACAAAAATTTCAACCTCAGGGATGGCGAAATATTAAAGCCTGAACATGCCACCCTCGCGATAAGCTATAACATGGTGATTCCCTTTCCACTATTTGAGAAGGTGGGTTACTTTGACGAAAAATTAGGAGTAGGGGCGGAATTCGGGAGTTCTGAGGATCTCGACTATTTCATCAGGTGCCAGCAGCTTCGGGACTTCAAATTTGTAAAACATTTATACTGCTTCCATCCTTCGCGCGAAGCCAAATACAACCAAATGTCCATCGCGCAGATCGGCAAGCGGTTTGAAAAATATTCTGAGGGCTATCTTTTTGTGATGTTCCGCTACGGATATTGGACAAAGATCATGACCCTCCCCTTTCGTACACTTGGAGGAGTAGCCCTCAGCCTTCTTCGGCTAAAACTGCCCTGGGCATGGGAGTACCTGCTGCTTTTCTTTAAGCGATGGAGTATCATCTTTCGGTTTTCGGTAAAGAAAATTAATGATCCCAAATTTTTTGAATGAAGGAGTTTGAGATCATAGCATCGGTGGTTCTCTACCAAAACCCGGTTGGGCAGGTAGAACGGCTTTTAAAATCCTTCGAAAATCAGGATGTAAATTACTTTCTGTTTCTGATCGACAATTCACCTTCACCGGTTTTCAGTGACCGCAAGTGGCCCGACAATGTAAAATACCTGCACACCGGGAAAAATCTGGGTTACGGCCGGGGCCATAACCTGGGGATTCTGGATACTACCGTACATGGGCATTACCACCTGATATGCAATCCCGATGTCTATTTTGACAAGGGTACGCTCTCCGCCCTGGTGAAGTTTATGGATCAAAACACTGAGGTGGGAACGACAATGCCGGATGTGAGATACCCGGACGGCACCCGCCAGCATCTTATTAAACTGGCCCCCCAACCCTCTGATCTTTTTTTGCGCAGGTTTTTACCCAAAGGATTTTCCCGGCTCCTGTTCAGAGAGGCGGCTGAAAAATATCTGCTAAAGGATTTTGATCCGGAAAAACCATTATCGGTTCCCATACTTTCCGGCTGTTTTCTTTTTGTGCGCAGGCAGTTGCTGCAGTATGTTGACGGCTTTGATCCCCGCTACTTTCTATACCTTGAAGATGTGGATCTCTCCAGGCGCCTTTTTACTCAAGCCGAAAATGTATTCTTTCCCGAGGTGAAGGTCGTACACGAGTATCAAAAGGATTCTTACAAAAAGCCTAAACATTTGCTTTACCACATCTCTTCTGCTGTGAAGTATTTCAATAAGTTTGGCTGGTTTAGGGACGAGGAGCGCCAAGCACTAAACCGCAGAGCTTTTGATAAAAACTCCCCCTACCGAAAAGTATGATGGAAATGCCGTACAATGCCATATTAAGTTTCTTCACGGCCCTGCTGATCACCTATTTCAGCATACCTTCCATCATAAACCTCAGCCTCATCAAAAAGCTGTATGACCAGCCCGATCACCGCAAAGTGCATGGGCGAAGGATTGCCGCTTTAGGAGGCATCAGTATTTTCGGAGGAATGATGTTTTCATTTATTTTCTTCACCAATACACTTTATTACCCTCAGCTGAATTCGATCCTGGCAGCCCTTATTATTTTGTTTGTCACGGGTATCAAAGACGATCTTTTTCCACTGGTGCCCTATAAAAAATTTCTCGCTCAGCTCACTGCTGTTTTTATTGTCACCATTCAGGGAAATGTACGGATCGTAAGCCTTTACGGCCTGTTTGATGTTTATTTTCTGCCCTACTGGCTAAGCCTGGCAATCTCCGTTATCTTTTTCCTGGGTATTATCAACTCCTTCAATTTTATTGATGGCATCAACGGGCTCGCGGCTGGTGTAGGCACCATAGTCAGCGTCACCTATGCCTACTGGTTCTGGGTAATGGGGGAAGAACTATTCCTGATATTAAGCTTGTGTCTTACCGGAAGTTTACTGGCATTTTTGCGCTATAACCTTGTACGAGCACAGATCTTTATGGGCGACTCAGGAGCTTTGGTTCTGGGATTTTTGGCAGCTGTACTCACCGTTTACTTCATTCAGCAAAGCCAGAGCTTCCGCCCTAATATATTCTTTGAAATTGCCGCCATGGTCTACGCTTTTGCGCTGCTTATAGTTCCCATTTTTGATACGATCAGAGTGGTAATCATCAGGATATTTAAAGGCCGATCGCCCTTTGCGGCCGATCGCAATCATATACACCACGTGCTACTCGACATCGGGATGACCCACCTGCAGGCGGCTTTTACTCTGTTTACAGTAAATGTTTTTTTTGTAGTCCTTACCTTTTCGCTAAAAGGAGTGATCAACCCCAAATACCAGTTGATCCTTATTTTACTTTTAGCTTTGGGGCTATCACAAATTCCTTTCTTTATTAAAAAGAAGAGGAAACTGGCAGCAAAAACACCGTGAAAAACCTGCATCTTGAAAATTTCAGTACCCGCGTTTTCTTCCTGCTAGCGGGGCTTTTTGTTTCACTTCCCTTTTCCATTTTTTTCACTAACCTATTTGGAGCACTTCTTTTTCTCAATACGTTTTCCGCTCCCCGGGAGGCGTGGAAAGGAAAAAAAGTTCTTTCCCCTCTTCCGATGAGTTTCATAGCCTTTTTTGGAATTTATGCCTTCAGCCTTTTATGGTCATCTGAGCCCGGGGAGGCCTTGCAGTATCTGGGCCCCAAGGCGCCCTTTTTATTGATGCCTGTTGCCATGGCTGTGGGAATTCCTTTTTTGACAGAACAACACCAAAGATTGCTGAAGCACACTTTGCTAATTAGTGTGAGTGTAGCCGCCATTACAGCTCTGGTCATCGCTGTTACTCAATACCTGCAAAGCGGGAGTTGGTATCGATTCTGGCCCGATGGCACCGTAAAAGAGCACCTTCTCTTCTATACAGGATTGGCCGGCCCTCTTATGCACCCCGGTTATTTTTCCATTTATGTGGGCACGGCTATTTTTCTTCTTCTGGAGCAGTTCAGGGAAACGAGCCGCAGATACCTGCACACATCCTGGTTGATTTTTCTGCTTATTTTTTTATTAATGCTACAAGGCCGCATGAACCTCATTGCCTTTGGGTTGGTGATGGGTTTCTTCCTGGTTTATATGCTTT
>CAZNMG010000224.1:0-8982 GCA_964574075.1 uncultured Owenweeksia sp. | reverse complement strand
ATAAATTCGAGTTTTTCAATCAGTCCCATCTCGCTGCGTTCATTCTGTGGCTTCGATTTTTCTTCAGCTTTCAGGCGCTGATCCAGAAATTCAAGGTCAGGGCGGCAGTTTTGCAGAACAAAGCGTATTATATTCTTGAGGAAGTCTTCAGCCAGATCCATATTGTCGTTGAGTTCGGCAAAAGCCACTTCGGGCTCTATCAACCAGAATTCCTCAAGGTGGCGGGCAGTATTAGAATTTTCGGCTCTGAAGGTTGGCCCGAAGGTGTAAACCTTGCCCAGCGCCATGGCGCCCAATTCTGCTTCCAGCTGGCCTGAAACGGTAAGGTTGGTTTCTTTTTCAAAGAAATCCTGCGAATAGTCGATTTCACCGCGGTCAGTGAGCGGGGGATTTTTCTTGTCAAGAACAGAAACATTAAACATTTCACCCGCCCCTTCGGCATCGCTTCCGGTAATGATGGGAGTGTGCAGGTAAAAGAAATTGCGCTCATGAAAGTACTGGTGAATGGCAAAGGCGAGGTTGTGCCGCAGGCGTAGTACGGCAGAAAAAGTGTTGGTGCGCGGACGCAGATGGGCCTTTTCCCGCAAAAATTCCATTGAGTGTTTCTTGGGTTGTAACGGGTATTCCTCGGCCGGGCTTTCTCCTAATATCACCAGCTCCCGGGCTTGCAGCTCTACATCCTGTCCGCTGCCGAGTGAACTTACCACATCACCTTTGGCCATTATACATGCTCCTGTGGTTATTTTCCGCAACACTTCCTCCTCAGTGTTTTCAAAATCCACCACCACCTGAAGATTGTGCAGCGTGCTGCCATCATTGAGAGCGATAAACCTGTTGCTGCGAAAGGTGCGTACCCAACCTTTTACAATTAGGGTAGTACCGATGGGCTTCTTTTCTAAAAGTTCCTTTACGAGAATATGGTCCATGTGGAGATTTATTAAGGGGTGCAAAGTTTATTAAAATTTCTATGCCGCCTCAAAATTTCGGTGAGTGTAAAAACACGTACACGGGTACTTAGGAAACTTTTAACACTCCTCTGGTTTCCGAATTAAATTCCTTTATATCTTTGCCCCCGTTTTATGGAAAATCTGGAGCAGGAAATAATGATGGGTGCATTGAATATGTTCAACCGCTACGGCATTCGCAGCGTAACCATGGATGATGTAGCCCGTGAGTTGAGCATTTCAAAAAAAACGATCTATAAATATTTTGAAAACAAGGCCGACCTGGTGCATAAAAGCCTGAGAACGATCTACGAGACCTTACACGCGCATTTGCTCAGCATTCATGCGGAAGCCGAAAATCCTATTGACGAGCTATTTGAAATAGACCGGGTGGTGTGCAGTGTAATGGAGAGTCATAATCCGGGTTTACGGTTTCAGCTACAGAAGTATTATCCGCAGACTTTCAATTCGCTGTATGAAGGAAGGCATGAACTGATACACAAGGTAATTGCAGAAAATATTGAGAAAGGGAAAAATGAGGGTTGGTACCGTGAGGAGGTAAACACCGAGGTCATTACCTTTTTATACTGCTCAAAGGTGGAAACCATGCCCGAAGAAGAGGAAGCCCTCCTCAGTAAGTTTAGTATGAACTACCTGACAAGGCAGGCGCTGGAGTACCACATCAGGGGAGTGGCCACAGAAAAGGGCCTGACCTATTTGAGTGAAAAACTAAAAACAGACGAATAATTAATATGAGTCACAAGCCATTACTACGGGTCATTTTCGCACTGGCGGTTCAGCCTCTCTTGGCCCAGGTGGACCCGGCTACAGGAACCGCGCGCAGTTTTTCGCTGCAGGAGGCGCAGGCTTACGGCCGTACGCATAACTATGCAGTGCAGGATAAGCAGTTTGAAATAGAAAAAGCCCAGCAAACCATCCGCGAAACGGCCGCTCTTTATTACCCCCAAATTGCCGGCAGCTATGATGTACGTTACAACGCCATTATACAACCTATAGCTTTTCCGGCTGAAGCGGCCGAGTTTATTTTAGGGCGGCCCGCTCCCGAAGGGGAAGAATTCGTTTATGCCAACCTGGGCGGGGGCAAGTATCAGACTACGGCAGGGCTTACTGCCAACTGGTACATTGGTGATGTCTCCAACTTTTTAGCTAAAAAAGCCACCGAGGTTCTGCGTGAAATGCGCAGCCTTGATAAAGCGGAGGCCCAACTTAACGTAACCACCGAAGTGGCCAAAGCATACTACAACGTGCTGCTGGCGCGCGAAAATATTATGGTGCTGGATAGCAACCTGGCCGCACTGCAGAAAAATCAATACGAGATAGAGCAACTTTTTCAAAATGGCTTTTTGGAAGAGCAGGATGCTGACCAAATGGAACTGGTAGTGAGTAACCTGCAAACGAACATCGAAAATGTAAAGCGTCAGGAGGTGCTGGCCCTGCAGTTTCTCAAGTTTCAAATGGGCATCCCTATGGAGGAAGAAATAGAACTCACCGGTAACCTGGAAGATTACACCGCTGCCGCCATGGCCGAAGTGGGCGCATTGAATGAAACGAATTTGCAGGTGCAGGAGCACATCTCTTACCGAATGGTGGAGTCGCAGTACAAAGGTGCCGTGCTGGCTTACAAAAATGAAAAGGCGGATTGGTATCCCTCACTTTCGTTTAATGCAGCGTACAGCAACTTTTATGTTTCCAATGATTTTGATCCGGTAAACCTCAATACCTACTGGGCACCTGCCTCTTTTATTGGAGGTACCTTACAAATGGATCTTTTTACCGGCTTTGCCCGCCCGGCCCAAATTCAGAAAGCAAAGATTGACATCCACCGGACCGAGGTTGCGCGGGAGTTAACCGAAAACCAACTTAAACTGCAATATCAGCAAGCCAAGTCTGATTATTTATTTGCGCTTGAAAATTATCGAAACCAGCAGAAGAACGTGGAGCTTAGCGCCAGGATTCGCAACCGCACCCGAATAAAATACAGTGAGGGCCTCAGCTCTAGCCTTGATCTGAGCCAAACAGAAAACCAGTTCCTCGAAACCCAGACAAACTATATAGCAGCGCTTCAGGCCCTGCTGCACGCCAGGGAAAATTTAGAAAAAGCCCTGGGCCAAACCCAATTCAACTAACCCACTCAACACAACCATGAAAAAAATAAGAATCCTTGTCCTTTTGCTTGCAGTGGCAGCTTGCCAGTCAGAGCCCGATAGTCTGGAAGCGAAACAAAAGCTTTTGGCCGAAAAACAAGAACAGCTGAAAGGGCTGAAAGATGAAATCCGGGACCTGAAAAAAGAAGTAGCTGAGCTCGATACCACCAGCGTGGCGGAAGGAGGCACACCCGTTAGGACCCTTGCTGTAAAACCCCAGCCTTTCAGTCACTTTATACAACTCACAGGTACTGTAACTTCAAAGGAAAATATAATGATAAGCGCAGAAGCCGGAGGTCGCGTGGAAGCAGTACTGGTGAATGAAGGCGAAAATGTACGGGCCGGACAGTTACTGGTGCGCCTCGATAACCAGGGGGCAAAAAATGAACTGGATGCAGCAAAGGCTTCCTACGAATTGGCCGAAATCACTTATCAGAAGCGGAAGAAATTATGGGATCAAAGTATTGGATCCGAAATAGAATTCCTGCAGGCGAGGAATAATTTTGAAACCTCGAAAAGTCGTTATGAGCAGATAAAAACCCAGTACCAAAATGCCTTTATCACCTCACCTATCTCGGGAACAGTAGATGATATGCTGGTAAACGAAGGGGAATTTGTAACCTTCGGTACACAGATAGTAAGGGTGGTGGACCTCGATAAAGTAGAAATTGAAGCCGAACTTTCGGAAGAATATCTGACCCATGTCCGAAAAGGGGATAGCATAAAGGTTACCATCCCATCCCTGGGTGTTTCAACCAAATCAACTATCAGTTTTGTGAGCCAGGTGGTAAATCCCGAAAACCGCAGTTTTATGATTAAGGTAAAGCTCGACAATAAGAAAGGCATTATAAAACCAAATGTGCTTGCCAATATCATGGTGCGCGACTATAGTACTGACACTGCATTGGTAGTGCCCTCGATCAGCATCAGTAAGGATCTTAAAGGTGATTTTGTATACGTAGCCGCAGAGGAGAATGGTGAGATAGTGGCGGCTAAACGTTATGTGAAACGCGGTAAATCATTCGGAGCAGAAACGGAGATAACTTCCGGGCTTGATAATGGGGCCAGGGTTATCATAGCCGGTTTTAGCGATATAAACGAAGGGGAGCTGATCAACCCACAGCAGCTCTAAATTCCACAAACAATGGCAACAAAAACTCAAAGGGAGTTTAAACTGAGTTCATGGGCTCTTGATAACTCCATTAGTGTATACATCCTTTCCGCGCTTCTTATTCTTTTCGGGATTTTCTCCTACCGGAGCATGCCAAAGGAGTCATTTCCGGAAATTGTTTTTCCGCTTATTTATGTTCAAACTGTTTACCCCGGTAACGCACCCGCAGATATAGAGAACCTCATTACCCGCCCACTGGAGAAGGAGATAAAGAGTGTGGATGGGATCAAGGCCCTGAATTCACAGTCGGTTCAGGACATGTCCATCATTAATGTGGAGTTTGGAGTTGATGTAGATACAGAACGTGCTCTCCAGGATGTGAAGGATGCCGTAGACCGGGCAAAGGGTGAATTACCAACCGATCTTGATCAGGATCCTGTGGTTCTTGATGTGGATCTTTCGAGGATACCCATCCTGAACATCAACCTTTCAGGTAACTATTCAATAGATCAGCTGGTAGATTATGCCGAGTATCTTCAGGATGAGATAGAAGAACTGCCCGAGATCAGCGAAGCCACCATCACTGGTGATAAGGAAAAAGAGGTACAGATAAACGTGAATCTCCCGCGGCTCAAGATCAACCAGATCAGTTTTCAGGATATTGAAAATGCCATATCAAGCGAAAACATAAATATCGGGGCAGGGGATATTTTACTGGGAAACACCCGTAGAAGTATCCGTACCGATGCTGAGTTTGAGAGCATTGACGAGATAAGGAACATCATTGTAAAGCACGAAAACAACAACATCGTTTACCTGAAGGATGTGGCTGATGTACAATTTACTTATAAGGAACTGGAGAGCCTGGCGCGGCTTGATGGAGAGCCCGTGGTGTCTCTCAATGTGATTAAGAAGAGTGGGGAAAACCTCCTGGTGGCCACCGACAAATTGAGAGAAATAATAAAAGAGGCGCAGGCAGATCATTTTCCAGAAAGACTCAAGATCACCATTACCAATGATCAGTCAAAACATACCCGCAACCAGATCAGTAACCTGGAGAACTCCATCATAAGTGGGGTGATCCTCGTGGTTTTGGTCCTTCTGTTTTTCCTCGGATTGCGGAATGCCATATTTGTAGGCCTGTCCATTCCCTTTTCCATGTTCATTTCCTTTTTGGTGCTTAGCGCACTTGGAATCACCCTCAACTTCATGGTGCTTTTTGCCCTCATTCTGGCTCTGGGGATGCTGGTCGATAATGCCATTGTAGCTATTGAAAATATTTACCGGCTTTACGAGGAAGAAGGTCTATCCAGGTTCGAAGCAGCCAAACAGGGTGTGGGGGAAATTGCCGTCCCTATCATTAGTAGTACGGCCACAACCCTGGCAGCGTTTTTTCCCCTCATTTTCTGGGACAGTATCATTGGGGAATTCATGAGCTTCCTTCCCAAAACCCTTATTATCGTTCTTGGCTCTTCGCTATTTGTTGCGTTGGTCATTAACCCGGTAGTAACTGCAACATTTCTGAAACGGCAGGATCTCGAAAGGAAACCCAAATATAAGAGGGGACTTATAGCAGCCGCTATTTTTGGAGGTTTGGGAATTCTATTGGTTCTGACAGGATCCTTTGGCTTTGGCAATTTAATGATCATAATTGCCCTGCTGATCCTCCTGTTCAACTATGCCTTGCAACCTTTAGCTGTTTATTTTCAAACCCGGTTACTGGTACGTCTGGAGAATGCCTATTCCAAATTGCTGCACTGGGCATTGTCAGGTTTAAAGCCACTGTTCCTCCTTGTAGGCACCGTGGTTCTACTGGTTGTGTCGATCGCTTTTTACTTTGGATCCAACCCCAAGATGGTTACTTTTCCTGAGAATGAACCCAACTTCCTTAACGTATTTATAGAGGTTCCCCTGGGTACCGATGTCAGGGCTACGGATAGCATATCGCGCATTGTGGAGCAGCGGCTGGGAGAAGTGCTTCAGCCGTATGATACCATCGTGGAATCCGTAGTAACGAATGTGGGTGCTGAAACCGCCAGCCAGAATGAAATGGGCGGAGGGGGCCAGGTTACTCCCAACAAAGCCCGCATCACGGTTTCCTTTGTTGAATATGAATTCAGAGGCGGCCTTAGTACACGTGATATTCAAAGAGAAGTTACAGAGGAGCTCAATGAATATCTTCCGGGTGTGACTGTAACAGTTGAGAAAGAGCAGAATGGTCCTCCCGTTGGCCGCCCTATAAACATTGAAATTACGGGTGATGAATTTGATAAACTCATCGCCATAGCCAATGATGTAAAAGATGAAATTGAAAAAGCCAACATAGCGGGTATAGAAGGTTTGCAGGTAGACCTGGAGACAAACAAGCCTGAAATGCTCATTTCAATTGACCGTGATCGTGCCGGGAGATTAGGGGTTTCTACGCAGCAGGTTGCCATGGTGCTGCGTACCGCGCTTTACGGGCGCGAAGCAAGTATGTACAAGGAAGGTGAGGATGAATACCCCATTGAAATAAGGTTGCAGGAGGAGTACCGTTATAATGTGGGGAGCCTTATGAATCAGTTGGTTACTTTCCGCTCACAGGCCACTGGTAAAATTGTGCAGGTGCCTATATCAGCAGTAGCAGATTACCGATTTGACAATTCCTTTAGCTCCATTAAGCGGCTGGATTCTGAACGTCTTATAACCGTTTATTCAAATGTTATTGAGGGCTACAATCCCACAGAAATAAATAACATCATTAAGGAGGAGTTGAGGGATTACGAGGTGCCACCAGGTTATTCACTCAGCTTTACAGGTGAGCAGGAAGAGCAGGCTGAGTCCTTTGCATTTCTTACCACAGCTTTGCTGATTGCAGTGGCTCTGATCACCATCATTTTGGTTTCGCAGTTCAATTCCGTGTCGCGACCTTTTATTATTATCATCACGGTGTTGTTCAGTACTATAGGAGTTTTCCTCGGTTTGGGGATTTTTAGGATGGATTTTGTGGTGATCATGACTGGCATCGGAATTGTATCGCTGGCAGGAATTGTGGTTAATAATGGTATCGTGCTCATCGATTTTATTGAACTGAGCCGTGCCCGCCTGCGTGAGAAAAAAGGTCTTACCGCCAAGGATGAACTTGACGATGAAGGGCTCAGAGCAGCTATCGAACTGGGCGGAAAGGTAAGGCTGAGGCCGGTTTTGCTAACGGCCATCACTACCGTATTAGGTTTGTTGCCCCTGGCCGTTGGGCTCAACATCGACTTCTTCGGCATGTTGAGCAGGTATGATCCCAATATTTACTTTGGCGGTGACAATGCAATTTTCTGGAGCCCGATCGCCTGGACGGTAATTTTTGGTCTGGTGTTTGCTACCTTTCTGACATTGATTGTCGTTCCCGTTATGTACTTGATTTTTGAACGACTGAATAGGAAAATAAGATTTCTTTTTAATAAATTTGCAGGTTAATTAGGTTAAGGTTTGGTTAATTGGTTGACCAAGGGCCTCTGGCGATAGTCAGGGGCCCTTTCTTATTTAAGAACTGTGCTTTCGTTTAACTTCGCAAACCCGTGCATCTCCACAACATAAACACTCCGGCAGATTTAAAGCAGCTCACTCCCTCAGAGCTTGGGGAACTATGTGGGGAGGTTAGGGATTTTTTACAGGAGCAGACGCAAACCAAAGAAGGCCATTTAAGGTCAAGCCTTGGTGTAACCGAACTTACGGTAGCTCTGCATTTTGTCCTTAACACTCCTGAGGATATTCTTATCTGGGACGTAGGCCACCAGGCCTATGTGCACAAGATCCTTACAGGCCGCAAAAAGAATTTCTTTACTAATCGAAAAAGGAATGGCATCTCCGGTTTTACAACATCTTCGGAGGGGCGTTTTGACCCCTTTGGAGCTGGCCATTCCTCCACATCTGTATCGGCAGCTGTAGGCTTCGCCACTGTACAACGGCTGCGGGGTTTAAAGAATAAAGTTGTTGCAGTAATAGGAGATGGAGCTCTTACCGGAGGGATGAGTTTTGAAGCCCTCAATTATCTGGGAGCTGAGCAACTGGATGTGCTGGTGATTCTAAATGATAACCAATCCTCCATTGATGATAGTGTAGGTGCCCTTGCTGAATATGATAGTTACCAGGCCTACTGTGAAGCTTTACATATCCAATATCTCGGTTCATGCGATGGCCACGATCTGGAAATTTTGATTCCTAAAATACTTGAAGCCGCGGCTACGGGAGGCCCGCGTCTGTTGAAGGTAATTACCCAAAAAGGCAAGGGGCGAAAATCGTCCGCTAAGCCGGCTGAAGCCGCACCAGGATTTCAGGAAGCATTTGCGGAAGCGATGCTGGAATTAGGGCGCGAGGATGAGCGGGTTATGGCGCTCACTCCTGCCATGCTTTCGGGGAGCGGCTTAAATAGCTTTCAGAAGGAATTTCCAAAGCGATGCTTTGATGTAGGGATCGCTGAGCAACATGTAGTAACTATGGCAGCCGCCATGGCGGCCAGCGGATTGCGCCCCGTGGTACATTTATATTCCACTTTTGCCCAGCGCGCCTATGACCAAATCATTCATGATGTTGCATTGCAAGGGCTGCCTGTAATATTCTGCCTGGACAGGGCGGGTCTAGTAGGCGAGGATGGCGCGACCCATCAGGGGGCTTTTGACCCTGGTTTTTTAAATACGATTCCCGGTCTGGTGGTGGCCACTCCCATTGATGGATCTTCATTGAAAGGTCTTCTCACTGAAGCACTGAAGGATGATCAACCCTGGGCGAT